>JANNVM010000637.1:0-2540 GCA_031414455.1 Verrucomicrobiota bacterium | reverse complement strand
ATCATCCGCAATGCGCTCGACAAAGGCATCAGCGCGCTCGGCAACAATATCACCGTGCGCCGCTGCCAACTCGTGGACAACGACATCGGCATCTCCGCCAAGATCAGCGGCGGCCAGGAAGCGACCGCCTTCACCAACACCATCGAGAGCTGCACCATCGTTTGCGAAAACCATCCGGCGAACACCGGCGACGGCACCTTCCATTCCATCGGCCTGCACACGCGGAACAAGAACAACACGGCGTCGGCCAACATCATCTGGAACGTGAAAAATACGATTATCTCCGCGGAGGAGCCGGTGGCGAATGATTACCCAACGGCGGGCAGCAGCGTCTTTGGCGGGATGAACTTCACCTACTCGTGCTTCCACGATCTCCTGGCTCCGGTGAATGCTGTGCCCGCCGGCACCGGCAATATCTCCGCCGATCCGCTCTACACCGCCTTCGCGACAAAGAACTTCAAAATCGGCAGCACGTCACCGGCGCGCGACACCGGCGATCCCGCGCAGACGGACGGCGACGGCTCGCGCATTGATATGGGCGCACTGCCCGCCAGCGGCAGCAGTTCCACGCCGACGAATATCATCTGGTCGCTCGCGGGCAGTCCGTACCGCGTCTCCCAGGCCACGACCATCGCGGCGAACAGCACACTGACGGTCGAGGCGGGCGTGAATGTTTATTTCGATCAAGGCATCCGCCTGCGCGTGAATGGCCGCATGAATTCCATCGGCACCGCGAACGCACGCATCCGTTTCAGCCATGTGCCCGGTGCCAATGTGGCGACCGACGTGGATCCCATCAAGAACGGCACGCAGACCGGCGCTCCGAAATGGGGCGGCATCCGCATCTATGATTCGCTCGCGCAGGAGAATGTGTTCCGTTATTGCGACTTCATCAATGCCCAGGGCACGAACCCGGCGACGGATGAAAACTACGGCAGCCTCGGCTTCATCCGCTCGTGGGGCTGGGCGGATAACCTGACCTTCGCCGGCACGCACCTGCGCATGTGTTACGGAAGGAACTGCAAGATCACCGTCACCCACTGCAATTTCCCGGACATGTTCATCTTCGATCCGGCGGTGAACCGCATCGAGATTCCCACCACCGATTTCATCGCCGCAGCGGACAACCGCATGGAGCCGCTCAAGATCGAGTATCCCACCACGGACACCGAACTCGCCGGCCAGACCGGCGCTGCGGGCACGTTCCCCAACGGCCTGCCCCGCAATGGTCACTGGCGCTGCTGGTACAATGACTTCCACGGCAACCGCGGCCACCAGGATGTCTTCGATGCCGACAGCGGACGCTGGTCCGCCACCGATCCTGGCACCGGATTCCAGACCAACGGACAGTTCATGCTCGACTGCCGTTATAACACCTTCCACGGCCTCAGCGGCGATGAGCACATTGATCTCGGCGGCGATGCCTTCATCGCCAACAATGTCTTCTACACCGGCAGCAAGGACCAGTGGACCATTGATACCGGCTACTCGAACGCGATCAGCAGCGGCGACAAAGGCAGCGGCACCACCATCGTCGTCGCGCGCAATTTCTTCTACGACCTCGACCACGCCATCAATCTCAAGATCAACACGGCCACGATCTTCGAGCACAACACCTGCGTGGATTTCCACCAGGACTGGCAATACGACCACACGGTGCAGCAGGATGTGCGCTGTGCCGCCGTGAATCTCTTCGTCCCCAATGATGGCAACGCCGCGGGCGACGGCGGCTACGTGGCCTACAATATCTTCTACGGAAATGCCGTCGCGCCGGATGACACGGTGAGTCCCGATCCCATCGGCGGATTCCCGCGCATTTTCTCATGGCCGGACGTGACCACCGCCGGCGCGAAGACCAGCGTGCTGCGCATCGAGAACAACTTCATTGATGACCGCATCCTCGACACGAACATCGGCGCGAATCACGCCGGCGGACTGTTCGCGCCTGCGTGGGGATTCGGCAATGTGCAGGGCAATCCGCTGTTTGTGGACAAAGCCGCGCGCGACTTCAGCCTCGCTCCGGATTCACCCGCTAAAGGCAAGGCCGCAGGCGGCCTCGACTACGGCGCGACGGTCGGCGAGTGGGTCTATCTTCTCGGCGTGCCGCCCGCGCAAACTCCGAGCACCGGCGCGACCATCACCGTCGGAGGCCCGGGCATCGTGGCTTATAAATGGCGGCTCGACGGCGGCGCATGGAGCGCGCCCATTCAGATCGGCGACGGCGGCGTGATGTCGCGCACCACCGCCATCGTGCGCCAGGGGACGATCACTTTGACCAGCCTGACAAACGGCGCGCACACTCTGGAAGTGCTCGGCCAGGACATGGCCGGCAACTGGCAGGACAACGATCCGGCGAAGACGATCGAAGGCCTGCCGCAGTTCGCGCCTTCCTCTGCTGTGTGGACAGTGAACACCGCGCTGCAACTCATCCGCCTCAATGAAGTCGCCGCCAACACCGCAGACGACAACGACTGGGTGGAACTCTACAATGCCGGCGCTTCCTCTGTGGATGTCGCCGGCTGGGTGCTCGCGGAAAACGC
>JANNVM010000636.1:0-10546 GCA_031414455.1 Verrucomicrobiota bacterium | reverse complement strand
AATTTCTCACGGGGCCGGGGTGCGCGCGAGTAGGGGCGGCAGCCCCCCCGCCCGGCGGGCCGCCGCCACTCCTGCACACACGCCATGAACCCTGCATCTTCACACGCACGGCCCAGCACTTTCTCCGCGGGCGTCTTTAGCCAGCGGGTCAGGACGGCGCCATAGACGCTGCGGAAGTCGGTGGTGAATTTGAGGTCGCCATTGTCGAGATCGGTGAGGGAGGGCTGCTTGCCGTAGAGGCCGGGCTTCACGCCGGCACCCATAACGAAGAGCGGGGCCGCGGTGCCGTGGTCGGTGCCGCCGCTGGCGTTCTCGCCGGCGCGGCGGCCGAATTCGCTGAAGGTCATCAGGCAGACGCGATCGGTGAGGCCGAGTTTTTTCATGTCGGCGAAAAATGCTTTGAGACCGGCGTCGAGTTCGCTCAGCAGGCGCTGGTGAGTGCCTGACTGATTGTTGTGCGTGTCGAATCCGCCGTGGCTGACGTAATAGACGCGGGCGGTGAGGCCGCCGGAGATCATGCGGCTGACAAGGCTGAGGCTTTGGCCGAGTTGCGACGGCGGATAGTCGCCGCTGCGGGTGTTGCCGGCGATTTTGGTGATCTTGTCAGAGCTGACCCGGGCGTCGAGGGCGGTGCGTTCGAGGAAGTCGAGCGATGACTCCGTGGTCGGCTGCGTTTTCGCGCCGGGCGTGCCGATGCTGGCACCGGACATCATGCCGGTGTCGGGGCTGTTGAGGTCGGCGAACAGGCTGAGCGCAGCGGGATCTTTGTCATTGGCCCAGCGATAGGCCTGCGGACTGCTGAGGCTGATGCCGCTGTTCTTTTCCGCGAAGAAGGCTTGAGGCTGCTCGCGGCTGACAGCCACGCCGACGGTGGGATCGGGCGCCCCGGCGCAGGCGTTGTCGAAGAAACGGCCAAGCCAGCCGGTCTTGCTGATCTTGTCCGCATCGGTGGCGCACTCCCAGATTTCCGTGGAGCGGAAGTGCGAGCGGTTGGGATTCGGATAGCCGACTCCCTGCACGACGGCGAGTTTGCCGTCGTCGAAGGCACTCTTCAAAAACGGCAACTGCGGCGCGAGACCGACAGCGTCGTTTAGTGTCAGGACGCTCTTCTTCTCCACGGCGAGCCGCGGGCGGCTCTTGTAGTAGGCATCATCGCTGTGCGGCACGAGTGTGTTCAGGCCGTCATTGCCGCCGGCGAGCTGGAGCACGATCAGAATCGGTGCATCTTTGCCGGTGACGGGCTGCGTGGCTTTATCAGCCTCCGCGGCGTGGAGCACGGACATCGTCTGATGGAGAAATGCGGGTGCCGTGAGCGAAGTGCCGGCGCCGAGGAGTGTGCCGGTGAGGAATTCGCGGCGGGTGCGGAGGGTGTTCATGGTGGTGAGAAGTAATCAGTAATCAGTGACCGGTGATCAGCAGAGCTGATACTGCGGAGTGGACATTATGAGGTGGGCGAGGTGGCCGAGATCGTCGTCAGTGAGGCTGTCGGCCGATTTTTCTTTGGCGAAGGACTCGAATTTCGTGCGATCGGCGGAATTGAGCGGGCCATTGTAGAAGCGCCATGCGAGGGACTCGATGAGTTTAGCGGGATCTTTGCGGAGATCTTCCGGAACGATGGTGGACCATGCGACGCGGGTGCGTCCGGCCTCGCGGCGGGCGCGGTCACGGAGCCGTTCGAGCATGGCATTGGGTGCACCGGCGCGGGCCTCGGGACCTGGCAGGCCGGCGGTGTTGCCGGTCGTGAGTGCGCCGGAAATGTTGTAGCGGGCGAGGAGGGTGCTGGTGTTGATCCACGCCCGCCCCCCTTCCCAGCCAGCGACATTTGGCGGGCGGAAGAGCACCTGGCCGAGCTGCTGCAGCGCGCCCGCGAGGAGGAATGGCGGGACGTTTTCGCCAAGCTCGAGTTGTTTCCGCATCTGCACGAGAAACTGCACCGGGCTCTTGATTTGGCTGCGCATTACTTTGGCATCGTAGAACTCCGCGCTGTTGAACAGCGTGCTGAGGAACGGCGCGAGCTTCCATTCTGCTTTTGTCAGGGCATCGGCGGCGCTCTTCTGCTGGGCCTCATCCGGCGGGGTGTCACTGACAAAAAAGCGCCAGAGTTTTTCCGTGATGAAATTCGCGCACTGCGGTTGCTTGAAGATGAGGTCCACGATGTCGTCGCCGCGCCACCGGCCCTTCTCGCCGAAGAACGTTTTCTCACCGTCGTCATGCTGGAACGGCAGGAAACGCGGCTCCGGCATGACGGGGCGGAAGTTGTAGCCGGTGAACGCGCGCGCGGATTCCCTGATGTCCTCCTCGGTGTAGTGGCCTTCGCCGAGCGTGAAGAGTTCCATCAGTTCGCGCGCGAAGTTCTCGTTCGGCTTTTCCTTCCGGCTCGTATTGGTGTCGAGATAGATCATCATCGCCGGATCCTTGACGATGGCTTTTGTCAGGTCACGAAAGCTGCCGAGCGCGTGCTGCCGGAAGAGCGCATTCTGCCTCGCGATGAGTCCGGCCTGTCTGACTTTCTCCACGCTGGTGGCGAAGTGGCCGTGCCAGAACAGCGTCATCTTTTCGCGCAGCGGCCATGTGCCGCGGCTCATGCGTGAAAACCACCAGCCGACGAGTTCCAGCACCTGCTCGCGCTGCCGGCGCTGCGCCATCTGGATGGTTTGCCGGCGCTTCTGTTCCTTCCCGGTGGCGTCCGTCATTTGCTCCATGTCGCGGCGCGACTCCATCATCGTCTGCGCGAGTTCACGCTGCGCCTCCGGCTTGGTCCAGCCGGGTGCGGGGAACTTGTCAGCGTCCTCTGCGCCGGAGACGAGTGACTCCACCGCCTTTTCGCGGCCAAGCGCGTGGAGCCTTTCAATGTCGATTGGCGTCCCGCCAAAGCCGGCGCGATTGAGCAAATGGGCGGCGGATTCGCGGTTCCAGAGTGAGGCATCGGCGGGCGTGAGCATAGCGGGAGTCGGGTGAAAGTGAATGGATTGACTGCGCGGAGTCTCCCGCGGTTACGCCGGAAGCGAAAGATCCGGGGAATGCGTGATCCCGGTGCCGGTCGTGTGCGCGGCAGGCCGCCGCTTTATATCTGCTTTTTCTGACTGCTCCCGGGTTGGCAGGCGTACGAAATTGCGGTAATGGCCGGCATGGATACCTGTCTTGCCGCCGCCATCGCCGAAGCCCGTCGCGGACTCGCGGAGGGCGGCATTCCCATCGGTTCCGTGCTGGTGCTCGACGGTGAGATCATCGGCAGGGGACACAATCAGCGGGTGCAGCACGGCAGCGTCATTCATCACGCGGAAATGAACTGCCTTGAAAATGCCGGACGCCGTACCGCGGCGGTCTATCAGCGCTGCACGATCTATTCCACGCTGAGTCCGTGCCCGATGTGCAGCGGGGCCATTTTGCTCTATGGCATTCCGCGCGTGGTCGTTGGGGAAAATGTGACTTTCCGGGGGCCGGAGGAGTATGTGCGGTCACAGGGCGTGAACATCGAAATCGTCCAGGATCCGGAGTGCATCCAACTCATGCGTGAGTTCATCGCCGAGCGTCCGGAACTATGGAATGAGGACATCGGCAGGTAGCCCCGGCTGCTACTTCTTCTGCACCGCGATGATGGTGATGTCATCGCTCTGCGGCTGGCTGCCGGCGAATTCACTGACGGCTTGCTGGAACGCATCCAGCACCGCCTGCGCGCCGGAGGGGGCGGCCAGCCGGAAAGTTTCAGTGAGCCGGTCGAGGCCGAACTCATCGCCTTCGTTGTTCGCCGCCTCGTTGACGCCGTCGGTGTAGAGGAGCAGACAGTCGCCGCTTTGCATGTCGAAAGCGAAATCCTTCGTGACGCGCTCGAAGACCTTGCCGCTGTCCACGCCGAGCGCGAGGCCCGGCGGTTTCAGGGTGGTCACTTCGCCGGTGCTTTTGGAATAAAGCAGCGGGGCATCGTGACCCGCCCGCGACATCACCACGCGGGAACTGCAGCGGTCGAGCACGCAGTAGGCGAGCGAGATGAACATGTCCTCGCGCACATCGCCCCAGAGCTGGCGGTTGACGCGGCTGAGCGTGGCGGTGGGCGAGAGTTCGTGCTCCCCGAGACCCCGCACCAGCGCGCGGCAGGTCGCCATGACCAGACTCGCGGGGAAGCCCTTCCCTGACACATCAGCGATGATGACACCCGCATGGTCATCGTCGAGCCGGATAAAATCGTAGTAGTCCCCGCTCATGACTTTGGCGGCCTTGTTGGTCGCGGCGATGTGATAGTCGCCGAGTTCCGGCGCTTTGTCAGGGAGGAGGATGCGCTGCACTTCGCTCGCGGAGCGGAGTTCCTCCTCGATGCGGCGCTTGTCCATCGCCTCCTGCTGCGTCATGGCACTGGCGAGGGCGAACGCCCCCTGCTCGGCAGCGCTGCGGAAGACCTCGAACTCGTGCGCCGTGAACGGCTCCTTCCCGGCATCCTGCACGGCCGCGAGCACCCCGAGGCGGCGCGAGCCGGTGGTGACCGGTGCGACCATGACACTCATACCCGCCTGGGAGGAAGCGAGCCGCCCGCTCCAGTGGCGGCCCTGCATAAGGGGCCCGGCGTTGACCGGCAACTGCGAGGTGAAGCAGCGCCCGAGCAGCCCCTCCCCGGCAGGCGCGGCGGTCAGTTGCAGGTAGCTGTGCAGCGTCGCCGTGCTCTCGCCGAGCAGCCGTTCCGGAAGTTCGATCACCGCGGGGCAATTTTTTGTCAGGGCCGCCGGCACCAGGGCGGTGCCCGTGCGGTCTATCATATAGAGTGCGCTGCTGTCGGCTCCCACCACGCGCGCCACACCGCTCACGATATCATCGTGCAGCCGCCGCAGCCCGCGGTCGTGCGCGAGATTCTGCCCCAGCTCATGGAGGAACGAAAACATGCGGCTTTCCTCTGTCAGCAGTTCCTGTTTTTCCTGCTCCAGCCCGCGAATCTTTTTCATGCCGCGCCGCCGCAGCAGCCAGGCAAGGGCAGCGGCGGCGAGAAATCCCAGAAGAAACGTAAGTGGCTGAGGCATGAGCGTGGGCGCGAAGTGTAGCCAGTGGCACACGATACGCCAGTCACGGAAGCGCGAATTCCATCCGCCGCATCTTCCTTCGCGGCCCCGGCATTGGCGATGGCAATCCTCCGGAACGTGTGTATCAGCGGCACCGCAACCCATGAAACTCCACCACCTTTTCCCCGCTTTTTTCGCTCTGCCGCTCGCCGGATGCGGCTTTGCCGGAAAGACGCTGGGCACGGTCACGGGTGCCGCTACCAGCCTGATCGGCACCGTCACCGCACCGCTCAACGGGATCGTGAATGCCGCAGACGGGGGCTCCGAAAAGGCATGGCAGGAAAAGGCTGACGCTCAGACCCGGCAAAAAGACACGCATGACCGCCGCCCAGTTGAAACAAAGCGCGCACGCTGACAGCGCCCCGCCCGCAGGCCTCACGCCGGAACTCCATGCGCTTTGGCTGGCTAAGCAGGAACGCTGGGACGACGCGCACAATATCGCGCAGGACATTCATACGCCGGACGGCTCGTGGATTCACGCCCTGCTCCATCTCATCGAGGGCGACACCGGCAACGCCGGCTACTGGTACGCCCGCGCCGGCCGCCCGGCACGCGGCGTGAGCGACATTGATGCAGAGTGGGACCGCATCGCGGCACATCTTTGCGGCGAATGACGCATGGCTGTGGAGGATATCAGGCTGAGTATCATTATTCCCTGCCGCGATGATGCCGCGGCGCTCGCGGAGACGCTGCCCCGGATCATGGCGGGCTTGCTGGCGGGGGATGAGGTCATTGTCGCCGATGCGTCTGCCGGCGATGCGGCCGCCGAAGTTGCCAGTCAGCACGGTGCCACGACGGTGCGTTGTGAAAAGCCTGGCCGCGGACCGCAGATGAATGCCGGAGCGGCGGCCGCTGGCGGGAATGGGTTCGTCTTTTCCCACGCCGACACGGAACTCACTGCCGCCCATCTCGCGGCGATCCGCAGAGTCCTTGCTGATCCCCGGGTGCTGTGCGGTGCCTTTTTCAAGGATACCCGCGCACACTATCCCGCCTGGGCGTGGGCCGAACCCTTCACTCGCTGGTGGATGGGAAACTGCGGCCTCATCTACGGCGACCAGTCCGTATTCCTCCGCCGCAGTCTTTTCGAAAAAATCGGCGGCTTCGCTCCGGTTCCATTGATGGAAGACGTTGAGATGAGTCCCCGACTCCGCCGCACAGGGGGCTTCCGCCTCATTGATCCGCCACTGCGCACCTCCATGCGGCGGTTTGTGCGGCGCGGGAAGTTTTTCACGCGCCTGCAGAATCTGTTTTTCGTAATCCTCTTCCGTTGCGGCGTCCCGGCAGAGCGGCTTTACCGGTGGTATTACGGAAAGCCGGTTGACGCCCCCGACCCGCGGTCATAAGGCCCAGTCTCCCCTGAAAAATCCTCAACCAACGATCCCGGAATCGCGATGGACCTGATCTACGAAGGCAAGGCGAAGAAGCTCTTCACCACGGAAAATCCCAATGAACTGCGCATGGTGTTCAAAGATGACGCCACCGCATTCAACGGAGAGAAAAAGAGCACGTTCGCGAACAAGGGGCGGCTCAACAAACAACTCAGCCTCCTTCTTTACGAACTGCTGGAGAAAGAGGGCATCGCCACTCACTTCGCGCGGGATGACGGATCGGAATCCCTCATCGTGAAACGCGTCGAAATCGTGCAGATCGAAGTCGTCGTCCGCAATATCGTGGCCGGCAGCCTCAAGAAACGCACCGGCCTGCCGGAAGGCCAGCGCCTCCGCCAGCCCATCATCGAGTGTTATTATAAGAGCGACACCCTCGGCGATCCCATGATCAACGACGAGCACATCCGCGAATTGAACCTCGCCCGCGGCGACGAGGTCGAGAAGATCAAGCGCAGTGCCCTCAAGGTGAACCGTATCCTCACGAACGTTTTCGCCAAAGCCAACCTCACGCTGGTGGATTTCAAACTTGAATACGGCCGCCTCTTTCCGGACAAGCACAACATCGTGCTTGCCGACGAGATCAGCCCGGACACCTGCCGGCTCTGGGATGCCGAAACCGGCCAGAAGCTCGACAAGGACCGCTTCCGTCAGGATCTCGGCGATCTCATCGAAGGCTACACCGAAGTTCTCAAACGCGTTCAAAATGCCCTCGCTGCAAGCTGAAGTCACCGGTCGCTTCGACCATGCCGGCGATGCCAGCCGGCTCCTCTACACGCCGCTTTCACGCCCGCTCACCGCGCAGGAAACCCGCCGTTATTCGGTGGACTACGAAGGCGACGGCGAAGCGCTCACCGCTTTCCTCACGAAAGTCCTCGCCGACCCCGTGAGCCACACCCTGACCACCGGAGACGCCCCCGCCCTCACCGGCTCCGCGTTCATCCTCGACTACGGCATGAAGGGCGGCGCCCTCGATCTGGAAAAGGAAACCATCCTCGCCCACCACCGCGGCGACACCGATCCCGGCTTTATCATTCAGGCCCTGCGCATTCACCGCAGGCTCTACGTTTTTGACGAGAGTCATTCTCCGGACACCGCCCAGTTTGCCGACCGCTTTGTCCGCGACATCGTGAATCCCGCCATCCACACCTGGAAGGTGACGGCGGCCTAACCTCAGGCCAGCAACTCCGTCATGCGGATCACCAGCGCCGGCAACACCGCCGGAGTGAGTGTGTCTGACAACTCCACGCGGCGGACTGCCCCATAGCCGTCGGGGCCGGGCAGCGTGTAAACGTCCGCGGCATTCTCGTCGGGGCGGATGATCCAATATTCATCAACTCCGGCTCCGGCATAGATGCCAGCCTTTTCAAGATCGCGCTCAAGCGTGGACAGCGAAACCTCGACCACCAGCGCCGCCGTGGACGGATGTTTAGCGGCAAAATCGGCGAGCGTTCCGCGGACGACGGCCACGTCCGGCTCCGGTTCCGAATCGTGACAGGTGATCGGTTGCTCCTGCCATACGGATAGCTCCAGGCCAGCGGCCGCCCGCAGCGCATCCACCAGTCTCTGACAAATGGTGCAATGGCGCGGTAACTTGGGTATTTTGGCGAGAATGACTCCGTGAATAAGTTCCGGCTTCTCTTCGATAAAACCCATCTCTCCGAGCGCATGGTACGCCGCTACGCTCAGAGGGAGAAGTTTGTCCATCAATGCGAGCATAGCGCCGGACACCGGCCCGGCTAAGAGAATTTTCCTGATTAAATAATTGTGCGCCGACGACCGCGGGTCGTGCGTCCGGCGATCCTCTGACAGTCCGGCACGCGGGAGCCGTATGGGTTCGCGCCCATGATTCCCCGACTCCTTGTCCTCCTCGCTTTCACGCTCACAGCCACTGCGGCACCCAACGCTGATCCGTTTCCCTCGCCCCCGAACATCAAAGGGCTCCAGGTGCAGATGACGGACGATGCGATCGCGCTGGGGATTCATCATGCGGGGATCAACGTGAACCTGACGGCGCTGCTGGATCTTTCCAAAAAGCCTGACAGTCCGAAACGCACGGTGGCCGGGCGGGAGTTTTCTTTCAATGCGGGCTATCTCGCGTCGCTCGACCGGCAGATCAAGCCGCTCTCGGACAAGGGTGTCGTCTGTTATGCGATTCTGCTGGCCTATCCTTCCAAAGACCCGGCTCGTGATGCCGTCTGCGTTCACACGGGGAGCCGGAGCGACTACCAATACAGTGTGGGCGCGTTCAACACCGCCACGGACGAGGGCCGGGCGTATCTTCAGGCCGTGAGCGAACTGCTCGCCGAGCGCTGGAGCGGGGCCTCGCCGGAACACGGTCGCGTTTGGGGCTGGATCGTCGGCAACGAAGTGAACTCGCACTGGATGTGGTACAACCTTGGCCGCGTGGAACTCGCGGAGGCCGTGAGCGAATACGAGAAAGCGTTTCGCATCGTCCACACGGCGGTGCGCACGGCATCGGCGCAGGCGCGCCTTTACATTTCGTTCGATCACCACTGGGCGATCTCCATGCCGGGCATCAGTGCGCAGGAAAGCACGCCTGGCCGCGCCTTTCTTGATGCCTTCGCGGCCAAGGTGCGCGAGCAGGGCGACTTCGACTGGCATGTCGCGGCGCATCCATATCCGGAAGACCTCGGCAATCCCCGTGCCTGGGCGGACAAGGGTATCACGTTCGATGACAAAACGCCGAAGGTGACGTTCAAAAACCTTGAGGTGCTTTGCCGGCATCTCGAGCAGAAGGAACTGCTGTGGCAGGGCCAGCCGCGCCGGGTCATTCTCAGCGAGCAGGGATTCCAGACGCTGCTCACGCCGGACGGCGAGGCGCTGCAGGCCGCAGGCTTCGCCTACGCCTGGGAAAAGTGCCGCCGCCTGCCGCTGGTGGATGCCTTCATTTACCACCGCCATGTGGACCACGCCCACGAAGGCGGCCTGCGCCTCGGCCTTTGGCGCAATGCCCCCAACTCCGTTGCCGATCCTCACAGCAAAAAGCAGCTCTACGAACTCTTCCGAAAAGCCGGCACCCCGGAATGGGAAGAGGCGGCGAAGTTCGCACTGCCGCTCGCGGGATTGACGTCGTGGGATGAGCTGCGGGCCAAGTGAACACCGCTGCCGCAGAGGTGGTACACCTCATGCATATTCGCTCCGTAACCCTCAAGTTCCCATGCAAAACTACCACCTCATCTCCGTCAGCGGCCGCTGGAAACTCTCCTATGATCGCAGCGATGTAATCTTCGCGGGATTCGACTCCACTCAGGAAGCCCTCGAATTCTGCTCCGAACTGGCGTGCAAAACACCCGCGTGCCTGAGTATCCACAGGCCCGATGGAACGGTCATGGAGAAACGGAATTTTTTCCCGCCCGCTCCGGCGCTTCCGGCGCTACAAGCCGCGTGAATCCGTGCTAACGCGGGCATTTGGGCCAACCCTGTTCGATTCGCAGGATGTCGCCCTCTTCGAGCAGCGGCAGGACGACACTCACACCGTCGCCGGTGCGCTCGATGTCGAGATCTTTGTGACTCGCGGTCGACACCACACGCTTCACTTCTCCGACGCCCCGCAATTCGATCTTCAAATCTCTGAATGGCACCGTCGTGGACTTCTTTCCACCATGCTTATAGGCCCAGTTGATCAGCGTGACCGCCTTCCTGCCGCCGTTCTGCAGCAACAGACCTTCCACCAGCGGCTGGGACGCGTTGACCACCGGCCGAACCGCTCCAAGGGCGATGGTTACGAAGCCACGGCGGACCGCGTCGAAGTTGCGCGACAAATCATATTCCTCCTCGCGAGTCGTCGCGCTGTATTCGAGTCCGGGGAAAAAGCCCGCGACATAGACCTTGCCTTTGCCGTGTGCGTGACGTGTCAGAGCGGCCGCTCCGTCGGCGAACTTCGCCAGCACTTCGGTGCCCGCCGCCGGCTTCAACGCTTCGCGTCCAACCACCGGAACGAACTTGCCGGTTGGTCCGGTGATCTCGACCGCGGCCCCGGGTGTCGTCGAATCGGAGAAGGTCTCCAGCGTCGTCGCCCCATAGGCCTTCACCTGTGCCCAGAGTTCCACCGCGCCGCGACCGACGCCGAGCGCCGGCGCAAGGACCGCGAGC
>JANNVM010000635.1:0-1598 GCA_031414455.1 Verrucomicrobiota bacterium | reverse complement strand
GGTCTCGACAACCTCGCCGAGTTTTCCTTCAAGCTCCCGCCGCTCATTCCCAATGGCAGTCCGATCAGCGTTTCTCCCGCCGCCAATGGCAGCCCGCTCCAAGTCTCCTTTTCTCTTCGCAACGACACCCCCGGTCTCACTGCCCGTTTCGACCTCACCTCCGGCCTCGCCGCATGGGACACCAGCGAGTCCGGTGTCGAACGTCTGGCCGAAATCCCTCAACCCAACGGCACCAGCCTCATCACCGCCCGCCTCACCCTAACGCCTGTGGCGGCGCGAAAGTTTCTGAGAATCACGCTGAATCTTTGAGCCGGTCCCGCGCCGGCGACTGAATCCCCGCGCCTCCGCAGAAGTCACCGCAATCCCTGGTCAGTCATGAATATTCCGCGGCTCACCTGCCTGCTGTTTCCCGCACTGCTCACCGCCGCGCCCGTGGAGGTGCAAATCATCCCAGGCAAAGGCATCACGCGGGGCGGACAGCCCTACTTTATCAAAGGTGCAGGCGGCACAGAGCATCTCGACGAACTGGCGAAACGCGGCGGGAATTCCATCCGCACCTGGTCCACCGATGGACTCGCTGCAATTATCGCGCATTTATTGATGCGTAATAATGCACTTATGTGATATAAATCGTTTATAATGAGTGGAAAAAATCCAATTGCGTCGCAGCGCTTTTGATGAATAATTATTCCATAAATGGCTCGTCCCACTCAGATTACTCGACAGAATCTTACTCCGCTCCTGATGATGCGGGGACCGGTTTCTGCGACCGATTTAGCGGCGGCACTGCGGGTGAACCGCACCACGATCGTACGAGCGTTGGCGGAATTCGGCGACGAACTTGTGACCTTCGGTGCCGCCCGCAGCACCCGCTACCTGCTGCGCCGTCCGGTCCAAAATGCCGGCAGCCGCTGGCCGGTCTACACGATGGATGAGGCTGGGCGAGCGCGACCGTGGGCGATGCTGGAGTCACTCTACGAACGGCGGTGGCGCATTACCTGGGCGGAGGCCGCTCCGGCGTGGGCGGCCCATTTCTCAGATGCCGCAGGTCTATGGCAGGGCTTCCCGTTTTTCCTCGCTGATCTTCGCCCCGATGGCTTTCTGGGACGGGCGATCGCGCGCCGGATTTCCCTGTCGCTGGCGGTGCCTGATGATCCGCGGACATGGAGCGACGATCACACGCTCGTCTTTCTCCAGGCGGCGGGCGAGGATTTGCCGGGCTCGCTTGTGGTAGAGGACGAATGCCTGCGCCGGGCGCTGGCGCGGGCGGTTTTCCCTGAAGAGGAACATCTGACTGCCGCTGTGGATAGGGAAGTTCGCTATCCGATGCTCGCGCAACTCGCCGCAGGATCCCTGCGTGGTTCGTCAGCCGGTGGCGAGCAGCCGAAATTCCTCACCACGCTGCAGGAGGAAGCGAGCGCGTTTCAGCCGGTGCTGGTGAAATTCTCCCCGCCGATGGACCAGCCGACCGGTCGTCGCTGGGCGGACCTGCTGCTCTGCGAATATCACGCGCTGGAGGTGCTGGCGGAACACGGCTTGGCCCGGCCCGGCGCTCGCATCCTCGATGCCGGTGGCCGGCGCTTTCTGGAAGTGCCGCG
>JANNVM010000634.1:0-5775 GCA_031414455.1 Verrucomicrobiota bacterium | reverse complement strand
CCTGGAAATTGACCGGTCGGAGATGCTGTTTGAAAAAGGCCAGTCCTCTGATGCACTGGCTTACCTTGCCCGGGTGGTGCGCCGCGAGCCGATGAACCGCGTGGCGGGAGAACGGCTCCTCAGCGCGCTGGCGCACCGCAATTTTTGTCTGCCGCTTTTCCGCGTGGAAATCGAAGGCGCCGCGACCTCCGCGGAGTTCAGTCCTGATGGGAATTCCGTAATGATCCTCACGAAAGCAGGCGGCGCGGAACTCCGGGACGGGCGGACGGGCCAGTCGCTGCCCGGATCATTCACGCACACCGGCGAAGTCACCGCGGCGCACTTCAGCCCCGACGGCAGGCGAGTGGTCACGACGTCGCTGGATCAGACGGCGCGCATTTGGGATCTGAAAACAGGCGAGCCGGCGATGGCGCCGCTGGAGCACGAGAGTGGCGTGTGGTCTGCGGATTTCAGCCCCGACGGGAAGCGGCTGGTGACGGGCACCGCCGGGGCTATTCACCAATGGAATGCGGAGACGGGCGAACTTCTGAAAACGATCCGCGTGGAGATTCCTGCCATCAAGTTCGTGAAGTTCAGTCCGGACGGGCAATGGATCGCGCTCCATGCTCCCGGCACCGCGACCCGCCTCCTCAATGCCGCCGATGGGGCAGCGAAGGAATCCTATAGCCTGGCCGTTCCCAATCTCGCCCGGCCGTCGTTCAGCCGCGACGGAATGCGCATGGCCACACCGACAGAATCGGGAGCCCTCGAGGTGCTTGGGCCGGGGCTTGATTCCGGGAAGCGAATCTCGAAACGGCTCTACACGTTGAATCAGATTCAATCGGCCCAGTTCAGCCCTGACGGGCAGTGCGTGGCCGCCAGTTCCTTCGATGGCGCGGTCACGTTGTGGGATGCGGGCACTCTCAGTCAGGTGGGTGAGAAGATGCGGCATGAGCATTGGGTCACGGCCCTTGATTTCAGCCCGGACGGGCAACGGATCGCCACCGGCTCCAAAGACCACACCGTGCGCATCTGGGAGGCCCGCACGGGTCGCCCGCTGTGCGAACCGCTCCAGCACGATGCGAATGTGATCGCTGTGCAGTTCAGCCCGGACGGTCAGCGCCTCCTGAGTGTGTGCGAGGGACGGGGCGTGTGGGGGTGGGAGGTGCGCAGCGATCAATCGCTCGCCACCGTGCTGCCGCATCCGATGGCGGTGCGCCGGGCGGTCTTCAGCCCGGATGGGGAGCGGATCGCCACGACTTCGCGGGATAGTCTCCTCCGCCTGTGGGACGCGCGGAAGGCGACCCTCGTGCTGCCGCCGTGGACGGGAGGAACCTCCGAAGTTCAATTCAGCCGGGACGGACGCCGGCTGCTGGCTCTGCTCGGTAATGCTGCTTCTGTTTGGGACACCAGCAATAGAATGCTCGTGGGTGGTCCCTACGATAACCATCGCGCGACCTCCGCCCGTTTCAGCCCGGACGAAACTCATGTCGTCCTCGGCGGCGGGATGGAGACTACCATTTCTCCTGATGTCAGGGTCTGGCGGATCGGCGATACGGAGCGGATCACCAAATTTACCCACAAGGCCGGTGCCGGGATGGCCCTGTTCAGTCCCGATGGCCGGTGGGTGGTCAGCACGTCGGCAGACAAAACGGCCCGCATCTGGGATTGGAAAACCGGGAAGGAATTGACGGAACCGCTCCGGCATGAGGACGCCGTCGTGTGGGCCGATGTGAGCCGCGACAGCACCCGCGTGCTCACTCTCTCCAGGGACCAGACAGCCGGAATCTGGGACGCGGCTTCCGGACAGCGGCTGCACACCCTTTCCCACAGCGGCGAACCCTATCATTATTTCTCCGGCCAATTCAGTCCCGATGGCCGGCTGGTCGTGATCGCGTCCACGAGTGTCGTGCAAATTTGGGATGCGCACACCGGGCAGCCGGTGACCACTCCGCTGAAACACACCGGGCGCGTCAATTCGGTGCTCTTCAGTCCCGACAGCACGCGCATTGTTACTACCTGCTACGACAAGACGGCGCGCCTCTGGGACACAGTCACGGGGCACCCGGCGGGCGAGCCCCTGTGGCATGGCGACCGGGTGGATTACGCGGAGTTCAGCCCCGATGGCCGCCGGGTGGTCACGGCTGCGCAGGATGGCACGGCCCGAATCCTTGATTTGGCCATCCTGACAACGCCCGTGCCGCCGCTGCTGGCGGAGTGGGCGGAAGCCGTGGCCGGGCAGCGCATGGACGAGCGCAGCGCGAGCCACCCCGTGCCCTTCGAGGAACTGCACCGGCTGCGGCAGAGCCTGGCTCAAGCTCCGGACGGGGACGAAGTCACCCGCTGGGCCAGGTGGTTTTTCGAGGAAAGCGCCAAGCGTGCGATTTCGCCAGGCTCCGCGCTTTCCGTGCTACAATTCGTGCAGCAGCGGATTCAGGACAACACGCTGGCCAGCCTGCAGCAGGCGGTGCGGCTGTCGCCGAACAATGGCCCGGCGCTCGCCCGTCTCGCCCTCCTGACACTGACCAGCACAGCGACGCCGGATGCGCGACTGATGGCCGCATTGGAATGGCAAAGCCGGCTCGGCCTGGAGCTGTCCCCAAAGGATCCGGACGTATGGTGGAGCCGGTCGAAGTTTTTCGCTCACCTCGGCAAATCGGCGGAATCGCTTGAAGCGATGGAACGGGCCGCCGGTTTGAATTCGACTGACGCGAACTTCTGGAACGCGAGGGGAATGATGCTGGAGAAAGCCGATCAGTTGGAGGCCGCGCTCCAAGCCTACACCAAAGCCATCGAGGTGTCTGGTCCGTCGAGTGGTCAGACGTCGCTGCTGGCGCTGGCCTATGGGAACCGGTCGAAGCTGTACCGGCGCCTCAACCGCCTGGCCGAAGCGGGCGCGGACAATCTCGCCGTGCATCATCTGCCTGCGCGCACCGCGGATACGCCGGGCACGCTTCTCGACCTCTCGGTGGCCTTCAATTGCGACTTCGGCAAGATCCCTTCGCCGGGACGGAAGTTGATCGACACGGGACGGGAATACAACATCATCGGCGAAATCAACCTCCTGTCCGATGCCGCATCGGCCGCGCAGTTGGGCTACGCGACAGAGGTGCTGGGCATTCCCGTCGCGCAAAAATGCCACCGCCTTCACTTTCTGCATTCGACATGGAGCAGTAAGCCGGCGGAAGGGACGGAAGTCGCCGTGTACCGTCTGCACTACGCCGACGGCCAGCAGAAGGACTTCCCGGTTATCTACGGAGAAAACATCCGCACGGAAAGCAGGGAGGAAGACAAGAAGGAGACGCTGGCCGCGCATTCCCGGCTGGCATGGACTGCGGAGACGGCGACCCGGGGAAAGGTGCGCCTCTACGAGACCACATGGGAGAACGACCGCCCGGACGTGGCGATTGATTCCCTCGATCTGATTTCCCGCAAAGCCGGCACTGCGATCGTCGTTTATGCCGTCACGGTGGAGCCGTGAGCAGCACGGGAATAAAGTTGCAGACATGCTGGCGGGTTTTGTCTGACAATGCCGCACTGAGAACGAGATGAATACACCGCCACCGCCTGAAAACCCCTCACCCGACCGGGAGCAGCGTCTGCTTGAAGGCGCGCTGGCC
Organism: Verrucomicrobiota bacterium; assembly: GCA_031414455.1. Taxonomy (GTDB): domain Bacteria; phylum Verrucomicrobiota; class Verrucomicrobiia; order Verrucomicrobiales; family V1-33; genus V1-33. Next base: position 2,176 of record JANNVM010000634.1, on the reverse strand, counting down.
CTCGGGACGGAGGCACAACGCCAGGCTTTTCTGGCTCTGCTGGACGATGCTGACCTGCGCCGGCGGCTGGAGAAACTTATCGCTGTCAGTTCGTCCGCTGATTCGTTTTTTGGAAAGGATCCCCGGGTGCATGCCGGTCTGGAAGAACCGGATCACACGGTGGTGCTGTCCTCATCCAAGCCACCTGCGGAAGCTCCCGCGCAGATGATCGGGCGCTACAAGCTGCTCGAAAAGATCGGTGAGGGTGGCTTCGGGGAAGTCTGGATGGCCGAACAGCGCGAGCCGGTAAAGCGCCGCGTCGCTCTCAAGCTCATCAAGCTGGGCATGGACAGCCGCCAGGTGGTGGCGCGCTTCGAAGCCGAACGTCAGGCGCTGGCGATGATGGATCATCCGAATATCGCGAAGATTCTGGACGCGGACGTGGCGCCTACCGGACGGCCCTACTTCGTCATGGAACTCGTACGAGGGGCCCGGCTCACCGACTACTGCGACCGGAACCAACTGCCGACCAAAGAGCGGCTCGACCTCTTCATCAAAGTTTGTCAGGCGATCCAGCACGCGCACCAGAAGGGAATCATCCACCGGGACATCAAGCCGTCGAACATCCTCGTGACTCTCCACGATGGCGTGCCGGTGCCCAAGGTCATTGATTTCGGCATCGCCAAAGCCACGCAGCAGGAACTAACAGACATGACGCTGTTCACGCAGTTCTCGCAATTCATCGGCACGCCGGCCTACATCAGTCCGGAACAGGCGGAGACCAGCGGGTTGGACATCGACACCCGGGCGGACATCTACAGTCTCGGCGTGCTGCTCTACGAACTGCTGGTTGGCCAGACGCCGTTCGATCCAAAGGAAATGATGAAGGGCGGACTCGATGCCCTGCGGAGGATCATCCGGGAGCAGGAACCGCCGCGACCGAGCACGAAGCTGAACACGCTGGAAGGCGAGGCCCGGATCACGGCAGGCAAACTCCGGCACACCGAAGCCGGGACGCTGGCGCACCAGATCAGGGGCGACCTCGACTGGATCGTGATGAAGTGCCTCGAGAAGGATCGCACGCGCCGCTATGACACCGCCAACGGACTGGCCGCCGACATTCAGCGGCATCTCGCCAACGAGCCGGTCGTCGCGCGGCCACCCAGCACGGCTTACAAAATTCAGAAAGCGTGGCAGCGGAACAAACTCGCGTTCACGGCGGCCGCAGTCGTGGCGCTGGCGCTGCTCGTGGGGATTGGCGTGAGCACCTGGCAGGCGATTCGGGCCAACCGCGAGGCCAGCCGGGCGGCAGCGGCCGAGCGGGAAAAGGCTGGTTTGTTGACGGTCGCTAACGCGGCGAAGGCGAGCGAAGAAACCCAACGCCGTCTGGCCGAGGGCAACGCTACCCAGGCCCAGGCCAGCGCCACCGAGGCCCGGGCCGCCGTCACCCGCCTGGAGATTGACCGGGCGGAGATGCTTTTTGAAAAGGGCCAGTCGTCGGAAGCGCTGGCCTACCTGGCGCGGGTGGTACGCCGCGAGCCGTCGAATCGTGTGGCGGGCGAGCGCATTCTCAGCGCGCTGGCCCATCGCAACTTTGGCGTGCCGCTGTTTCGACTGGAATTCAAAGGGGCCGCGACCCGGGCCGTGTTCAGCCCCGATGGCCAGCGGATTCTGACTGATTCAAAGGAAGACGGGGCGCAAATTTGGGACGGGCGGACCGGGCAGTTACTGGTCGGGCCGCTCCCGCACGACATTTCAATTACCCCGGCAATCTTCAACTCCGACGGCACGCGGGTGGCCACGGTTTCCGACGAAAAGACGGTGCGGATTTGGGATGCTCGGACGGGCCATGCTGTCACGCCACCGCTTCCGCACGACAGTGATGTGCGGAGCGCCGCCTTCAGCCCGGACGGCCAGCGGCTGGTGACGGGCTCGGGCGCTGGCTCCGTGTGCCTGTGGAACACGGCCACGGGAGCGCCCGAGGGTACGAGCCTGACCTTTGAGGGAAGCATTGTTGATGTGAAGTTCAGTCCGGACGGTCAGGGAATTCTGATCGTTTACGGACCAATCGGCCCGTCATCCCTAACTAGTTGCCGCTTCGTCAACATCGCCGACGGGACGGTGACCAGTGTCTTCGACACTTCAGGGCTGGGTCTGCTTCCGTTCTTCAGCCCGGACGGAACCCGTCTTCTCACAT
>JANNVM010000633.1:0-2417 GCA_031414455.1 Verrucomicrobiota bacterium | reverse complement strand
CGCGGCCGCCGTCTCGGGGCCGCCGACGGCCGCACCGAGGGCGCTCCACAGATAGCTGAATCCCTGCCCGGTGTGACCGTATTCGCGACTGGCGAAACCTGCCGTGGCCATGCGGGCGAAGAACTCCGTTTCCTTCGGCTTGTTGCCGATCGCGGCAAACATCACCGCGGTGATGGAATTCTTGCCGTTGTTCTCATGGTAGGGCCATGGTTCGTGTTCGCCGTAGGGGATGGCACCCTTGTCGGTGAAGTAGCCGAAGAAACCGGCGGCGCGGATAATGGCCCGATCGATTTCCGGGTGCTTCACGCCGCATTTCCTGGCGAGAACGATGGCGAGGTTAGCCGGCAGTCCGGCCATGTTCACGGGGCCGTAGGGAGGCACCGAGCCGTTGAATTTTCCGTCCTTGGTAAGTGCGGCAAAGCCATGACCGAAGGTCCCATACATACTCTGACCGCGGGCCAGCGAGAGGGCGTTTTTTTCGATGGCAGGCAGCACCTCCTTGTCGCGGGTGATCATGTAATACTCGCAGAGAAAGAGATTCTGATAAGACATTGGCCATGTATTGCCCCAGGTGGGTCCGGAGGGCTTCTTGTTTGGGTCCACAGGCAGGGCTGCCAGCCTTCGCGCGAAGTCCTGCAATTTTGGCAGATATTCAGGCTTACCAGTCGCGAGCAGAGCCAGACCCTGGATCGGCCCAGCCCAATCTGCTTTCAGCTCTTCTTTTTCGAGCACCTTGATGGCACTATCGAGGATGCGTTTGGATTTCCCGCAGTTCCACGGCGCGGTGTCGCTGTAGGTGCCCATCACGGCAAGCTTCAATGAGAGATCCTGCGTTTGGCCTGCGCGCCAAACTGTGAGCTTGAGCACTCCGTCCCGGGCCTCCGTTTCCGCTTCCTGAATCGCCAGTGCGATGGACTTGCGCGCGTCCTCGCCAAACGGCTTTCCATCCACACCGAGAATCACATCGTCCACTTTTACGACCCCGCCGGCAGGTGATGCGGCTCCCACATGGGTGACCAGGATCTGGCGACTGGCCAGCGTGGTGCGGCCCTGTGCGGCGTCGAGATTGTTCGCCGCTTTGGTGTAAATCCAGCCGCGCAGGCCGGTCGCACCGAGGTTGTAGGTGAGCTTGCGGTCCACCGACTGCGTGTCCCTGGTGAGATCGGGGACTTGTGAGAAAAGCGGGCTGGTGAGGCCCACCATGAGTGCGGCCATCAGGCCGATGGTTTTGATCGATGTCTTCATGATGCAGGTTCTAACGTAAAATGATTACTTCAGCAGGCTCTTGATCCCCTCACCGGCCGCTTCGCCAATAAGAAAGTAACTCTCCGCGTTGGCGAGCCAGTGATGTCCATGCCCGGGAATCCACACGCGCTCGCAGACCTTTGGCTTCCCATCCGCGCCGGGCATTTCCGCCAGCATCGGCTTCGTCGCCGGGTCCATGCCGAAGTGCTCGAAAGTGCTGACCTTGGCATGCCCCTGCATGTTCGACTGCCCCGCGAGAAGGAAAACTTTTAGCGGTTTGCCGTGAAGCTGAACCGCGAGCGCGAGGGTGGTGAGGATTGTGATGAGGGTTCTCATGAGTTGGCGAGTGGGTGAATGGCTCTGTGCAGCGCGTGGCCGCGAAAGTTCAGTTCGTCGGAGTGTAGGCGGCGGGAAGCCGGTGGTGAATCAACTTCATGGCCGGTCACTTGGCGGGCCGTGTCTTGAAATCCGCGAGGCTCACCAGCGTCGGGGTGGCGGTGCTGGATTCGATGTCGGCTATGACTTTATCGAACAGCGCGAGATGGTCGGCGGAGACTTTTTTGACGGTGGCCAGGTAGGTGCGGGCTTTCTGCAATTCCGGCAGCAGCGGCTTTGCGTGCGCGCCGTAGCGGGTGAGATAGGTGAGGCAATCCTTGCTGCGGTTGTTCTCGCCCCAGCGATTGGGTTCGATCACGGAGACGCACAGCGCCATACCTTCGCGGATGCCAAGGCGCGAGAGCAGGTCGAGGCCGGCGAGTCGGATGACGTCGCCGAACATTTCGTTGCTCGGCGCGAGCTTTTCGACGGCTTTGACGATGCCCGGCAACAGCGCGACGAGGTCTTCGTCGGAGAGGTTTTTGAAAGTCATGCCTGCGGCGCTGCGCGGCACGCTGTCTTCGTGGGCGAGCAGCGATTGCACGGCGGGGACGAGCTTTGCGCGGTCCACGCCGTCGAGCGATTGCTCGAGGATGCTGCGCGGGCCGCTGGCGCCTGGAAATGGCGAGAAGAGCGAGAAGCTCGCGTAGCGCGCGGCCTGGCGGCGCGGGTCGGCGGGGTTTGTGCGGACGACGAGAGCGAGCAGGTCGCTCACGCTGGCTTTGCGCGCTTCGGGGCCTAGTTCGGGCAGGGCTTCGGCGGCGAGACACTGAATCCACGGGTCGGAGTCTTGCAGC
>JANNVM010000632.1:0-2633 GCA_031414455.1 Verrucomicrobiota bacterium | reverse complement strand
GCCAAAATGACCGTGCCGCAATTGCTCGCGGAGTTTGATAGTCTGCTGCCCGTGCGGCGCATTGATGCGCAGGATGAACTCGCGCGTCGTGGCAAGGCCGCGCAACCGGAACTCATCAACGCATGGAAAAGCGGCGCGCTGAGTCAGGCGCAGGAAACGTGGACGCTGTGGGCGCTGATGCGCGCCGGTGCGGAGGATGATTTCTTTGTCAGGATCGCCGCGGATTTGTCAGCGCCGCTGAATCCAAGGCTCCAGGCCCTCCGCATCCTCGGTCAGCGAAAGTCTGCAACGCTCGAAACCGTGATCGCATCCGTACTAGCTGACAAGGAAGCCCGCGTGCGTTTCGCCGCCGTGCAGGCGGTGCATCAAGGCCGGCTCGCGATTCTCACCGCGCCGCTCATCGCCCACGCCGCCGTGGAAAAGGATCGCCTGACCTATTATGCCACCTGGCACGCGCTGCGTGATCTCGCTGGCGCGGAGAAACTGCGGCCTCTGCTTCAAGACAAACGCGGCGGCGTCCGCTGCGCGGCCTTGCTGGCGTTGCTCGATCTTCAGGCCATGCCGAAAGCCGAACTGCACCCCTTCGTTCACGATGAAGATGAAACCGTGCGCGGCGTGGCGGCGCTCGGCCTTGGCATCGGCACGCGCCCGGACCCGAAGGCCAGGCTCGCCGCCGCGCCGCCCTTTGCGCTCGCGACGAGCATCGTAGCGGAGGGTGGCCGCGACTATCAGGTCGGCACGCTGCGGGACGGCCAGCCGAGTTACACGGATCGCAACTATGTCTTCAAGCAGGTGCCGGACGCATTGCGCGACTCTCCCATGATCCGCACCGCCAATGAGGACGACCGCTCCCGTGGAAATCACTTCCTGAGTTTCGACCTCGCGCTGGAGTCCACGGTCATCGTCGCGCACGACACGCGGCTCAAGGAACGCCCCGCGTGGTTGCGCGACTTCGCGGATACGGATCAAACCATCTTCACCGACGACACCACGTTCCATTTATGGTCGAAGGATTTTCCAGCCGGCAAGGTTTCGCTGGGTGGCAACTGGGACGGAAAGGAGTCCCGCGGTTTCGCTAATTACTTCGTCGTCCTGCAGCCCAAACCGCTGCCATCACGAGCCACGGCCACCACGCCGGACGCGGTGCTGGCAGCGTTGCGTGAGGCCAGGCCGGCACGCGGCGAGGCGCTGTTCTTCCTGAGTGCCGCCTGTGCCACCTGCCATCGCGTCGGCGAGCGCGGCATCAACTTCGGCCCCGACCTCACCAATCTCGGCGACCGCCTGGAGGCAAAATTCATCGTGCAAGCCATGCTCGAACCCAACGCGGTCATCACCGAGGGCTTCACCGCGCACGTCGTCGAAGCGGGCGGCAAGAGTTACTTCGGCATGTTACTTTCCTCCGGCAAGACCCTGAAGCTCGGCCTCGCCGGTGGCCAGACGGTGGAGTTGGCCGCCGATACCATCACGAAGCACGAGACGCTGCCCGTCTCGCCCATGCCATCGTTCAGCGCGATGCTAGGCCCGCAGGAGGTGGCCGATGTCACGGCATGGCTGCTCTCGCAAAAAAGTGCGCCGTCCATCATCGCCGCGCCGCCGCCAACGACAGATGGCTTTCACGTCGAGCCGCGCGCGGATTCGCTCGCCATCTCGTGGCAGGGCCGTGCGGTCGGCGACTATGTTTTCCGCGACGCAAAAATCCCGCGCCCGTATTTCGCCCGGCTCCACGCGCCCGATGGCACGCAGGTCACGCGCAATTTTCCGCCGGTCAAAGGTCAGGACGCCACCGACCACGACACCATGCATCCGGGACTCGCGCTCGCGTTTGGCGACCTCAATGGCGTGGATTTCTGGCGCAACAAGGGGCGCATCGAGCATGTGCGCTTCGTGCGCGGGCCGCGCATCGAGGGCGGGCGGCTGTCGTTCGCCGTGGAGGAAAAATATCTCGCGCCGGATGGCATTGAGGTCTGTCGCGGCACGAATGAGTTTTGTTTCGTCGCCGGCGAAACGCTCCAACCCGCGCTGCCGGGCACGCTGCTGATGTGGAGCACCACGCTGCGCCGCGCGGACGGGCCGCTCACCTTCGGACCGCAGCACGAGATGGGACTGAGCTTTCGCATCGCCACGCCGTTCGTCGTGAAAGGCGGCACCGGCAGCATCGTCAGCAGTCACGGCGGCAAAAACGAAGCGGGCAACTGGGGCCGCATCGGAACATGGTGGAACTACTCCGGCACGATGAATGGCCGCCACGCGGGCGTCCTCGCCTTCGCAGCGGAAGACAACTCGCGCCCCGTCTGGTCGCACGCGCGCGACTACGGATTCCTCGCCATGAATCCCACCGGCCCGCCACCCGGTGTGAAGGATGTGCCCTCGCTGCCCTTCACTGTTCCCGCAGGTGAGCCGCTGCGGCTGAAGTTTGGCGTGCTCTTGCACGCCTCGCCGGAACCCATGAACCCGGACCAATCAGGGTCCGCCGTGAGCACCGAATTGAAAGCTTGGAAAATAGGCTCCCCATAGCCGGGCAACATCTCATGAAAGTCCTGCTTTCCTTCAGTCTCATTGCAGCAATGCCACAAACTGCGACCGCTAGCTGGTCCTGGTGCAGGCATGCGGTTTTTGTGTTTTGATTCCCCGAG
>JANNVM010000631.1:0-4979 GCA_031414455.1 Verrucomicrobiota bacterium | reverse complement strand
AGTTGTCCCGCCCTCGCTCGCCGCCTTGACCCGATAGAAATAAGTCACTCCGCCCTGCAAATTCGTCAGATCCGCCGTTACCGCCGTATCCGTGTCGCCCGTCACAACCGCCGGAGCCGCATTCACGCTGTTGGGGAAGTTCACGCCATCCGTCCCGTAATCGAAAAACACGTCCGTGCTCGCATTGCGAGCCCTGACGGTTCCGGTGACCCGCGCACTCGTCGTCGTCAGTGCCGAAGCACTTGCCGTCGTCACAGTCGGCGGCAGGAAGTTCGTCGTGAAAGTAGCATCCGCACCCTGAGTCGTGCCGAGGCTGTTTTGCGCAACTAACCGGTAGTGATGCAGCGTGCCCGGCGGCAGACTGGTCACCGCGGCGGAAAGGTTTACCGGAATCGCACCGTTGCCCGCACCGAGTGCCGTCGTGACACCGCCATAACTGATCGTCGTTCCATATTCAAAGAACGCATTGGTAAAGCCGCCGTTAGGGTTGACTGTCCCTTGCAGCGTCGCGCCAGTGGTGGTCCCGGCCGTCGTCCCGCCCGTCGTGACCGATGGCACTGCGGTCGGCGTCCCGCCAGCAGTCGCCTGAAAAGAAACATCCGAGCCGTAGGAGGTGCCGCCCGAACTGACCGCCACAACACGGCAGTGGTAGGTGGCATTTGCCGTCAGCCCCGTAATTGGGGCCGTGATATCAATCGCGTTGTTTCCGGCCGGCAGGAGTTGAGGGGTCGTCGTGTTTCCATAGAGAAGCGTGGAGCCGTATTCAAACGACACCGTGGTGACGCGGCCCTTCGGGTTCACTGCACCCGCCAGCGTGGCCGTGGTGGTCGTGACTGTGATCGGATTCGCGGTGACCGCCCGCGGTGGTTCCGGGGCAGTGACGAATGTTAGATCATTCCCAAAATAAACTCCCCCGGAAGTCACCGCCACGATGCGGAAGTGATAGAGTCCGGAAATCCCGGTGACAGGAACTGCGAGTTCGATCAACCCGGCACCGGTCAGCGTTTGGACGGCTGTCGCGGACCCGTAGGCCATGGTGGCACCATATTCAATGCGCACCTGGGCGCTGCCGTTCGGGATGACGGTCCCGTTCAGCACGGCCGAGTTTGTGGTCACCGAAGTCGCCGGCAGCGTGACGGGCGTGGGCGCGTTGACGAACGGACTGACAACTTCAACCAGGCCCGAACTCGCTCCGGCAAGGCCTCCGGCGCTTCTGCCGCGCGCCCGTATCGTGCCCGAGGATGGGAGTGCCAGCCCGCTGAGTTCCCAGCCGCCGGTCTTGCGCGCCACCGGAGGCAGCGCTTGCCAGGTTACCCCCGAATCCGTCGAGAGTTCCATTGCGACGGCATCAATCCCGGGAGCCGTCCCGCCGCGATTCCAATCAATCCGCGAGCTATTGGCGATCACCAGGTTGTCCTGGGCCGGTTGATTTGCCAGCAGCGCGAGGCGCCCCCGCGGGGAACCGTTATAGTCCGTGAAATCACCGCCCGCGATCACCGCGCCGTCGGGACGCAGGGCCAGGCCGCGCACCGGCGCGTCGGGACCGAACATCGTGTCGAAGGTGATCGCGGTTTCCAGAGTGCCGTTTGGATAGAGTCTGGCGATCCCGGCACGGGCTTCATCGTTGACCATGGTGAAGGCTCCGGCGAGCAGGATGCTCTGGTCCGCTTGCAGGGCGATGCACGTGATTTCAGCATCCGCTCCCGCGCCGGAATCGAAGCCACTGACATCCTCAAGGACGCCGCCCGGAAGCAGGCGGGCAATTCCTCCCCGCAACTCTCCGTTGATCGTCGTGAACAGGCCGCCTAACAATATCTTGCCGTCCGGCTGCACTGCCAGACAGGAGACTTTCGCGTCGGCGGCCGGAAGGAAATTCGGATCAAGGCTGCCATCGGGCATCAATCGCGCCACATGCTGGCGCGGCTCGCCGTTGAAAGTGGTGAAGGCGCCTCCGAGCAGGATGCGTCCGTCCGGCTGGAGGGCGATGCAGTTCACGGTGGCGCCGGCTCCTGTTCCCGGGTTGAAAGTCGAGGAGGCCTCAAGGGTGCCGTCCGGGTTGATCCGGGCGATGCGGGCGCGGGGTTGGCCACCCATCAACGTGAAGTCGCCGGCCAGCAGGATCTTGCCATCCGGTTGCCGCGCCAGTGCATGGACGGTGTTGTTCGGTCCGGTGCCGGGTCCGGTGCCGGAGCCGCTGCCGGCATTGAAGGTGGCGGTGTTTTCGATGGTTCCATCGGGCAACAACCGGGCGATGCGATTGCGTGAATTGGTGACGTTGAGGCTAACAAACTGTCCGCCAAGCAGAATCCTGCCGTCCGGCTGGACGGCTGCCGCGAGTACCGTGCTGTTGGCTCCGGACCCGGCGGCGAACGTTGCAGTGGCTTCGAGAGACAGATCCGGATTCAGCCGCGCGAATCGCCCCCGTGACTGACCGCTCACTGTGGTGAAGCTGCCGCCGATCAGCACTTTCCCGTCAGGTTGCACCGCGATCGCGTTCACCCTGACACTCGCGCTGCCGCCAACATCCGGATTGAATGCGTCGGCTGGCTGACCAGCGACCACGCCACTGCCGGTGAGCAGGATGTCGAAGGAACTCTCGCTGGCGTCGTTGTTCGCAATGTGGAGGGTGGCCGAGCGCACTCCGATATCACCCGGGTTGAAACTAACAACCAGGGTGGTGCTTCCCGCCGGGCCGGCCACGGGAGCTGCCGGCGAGGTGGTCACCGTGAAGTCTGTTGGATTGGCTCCATCCCTCGTGATGGTGAGCCCGGTCAAGTCTCCGTAACCCAGATTGCGGATGACGAAGGTGGCCTGACTGGGGGTTCCAAAAGTGATCGTGCCATACGCGTAACTCCCGCCATCGGCGACATCGGCCCCGGCCGCTGTCGCCACGGCAATTTCAGGAATCGTGACCAGCCCGCTGAAAGTTGCCGTCGAGGAAAGCAGCGCGGCGGAGCCATTGCCCTTGCCTGCGGGAATCCGGGCGCGGGCGCGCAGATGCCCCTGGACCGGCAGGTTGACGCCCGTGCGCTCCCATCCGCCGGTGATTCGGGCCCCGGTCCCCAGCGGCAGCCACACGTTGCCGCCATCGGTGGAGACTTCGAAGGTAACATCGGCAGCCTCGGGTGCCCCGCCGCCGCGGAACCATCGCACCCGGCTGCTGCTCATCGCGGCGAGGGTTTCGGTTGGCGCGCTGTTGTCGAGCCATGCCATCCCCAGCCGTGCCACCCCATTGACCGAACTGAAGGTTCCACCGACCACCAGCTTGCCGGTGGAAATCAGGTTCAAGGTGTAAACCGGCCCGTTGAAATCCAACACGAACGCGCTGTCCAGCACTCCGCCCGGGCTCAGACCGGCAAGGCGATTGCGGTTAGCGCCCCCCACCGTCGTGAACTCACCGCCGATCCGGATATTGCCATCCGCCTGGATGGCGATGGAATGCACAGGCCCGTTCACATTGGGATCAAAAGTGGCGTCGGTGACACCGGACCCACTGAGCCGTCCGAGTCCATTGCGATTCTGGCCGCCCAGTGACGAAAATGCGCCACCCACCAAAACCTGCCCGCTCTCCTGAATCGCGATACAAGTGACGTCCCCGTCCGCTCCTGCCATGAACCCCGCATCAATGGTTCCATCGGCGTTCACTCTCGCAAGGCGACTCCGGACCTGCCCCCCGACCATCGAGAACGCGCCACCGATGAGCACTTTCCCGTCCAACTGGATCGCCAGCGCCCGCACCCGTCCGTCCGCATTCGGGTCGAATCCGGAGTCAAGGCTGCCATCCGCTTGCAGGCGGGCCACCCGGTTTCTCACCGCACCACCCGCCAATTGAAAGTCTCCCCCAATCACGATCTTTCCGTCCGGCTGCACAGCGATGCCATTCACGACCGAGTCCACCATCGGATGAAATGTCGGATCGAGCGAACCATCGGCGTTGATCCGCGCAATATAGTCCGCTGGCCCGCTGGCGACGCTGGCAATATCCCCGCCGAGCAGGATTCTCCCGTCCGGCAGGACTGCGGCGCAAAAGACAGTCGAATCCGCACCGGGATTGAAGGTCGCATCAAGAGTTCCGTCGGCGTTCAATCGCGCGAGGCGGCTGCGATTCACTCCATCCACCGTCGTGAAGCTGCCGCCGATGAGGATCTTCCCGTCCGGCAGGGACAGGGCCGTGAATACCGAACCGTTGACGCCGGGCCGCATGCCCGCGATCAGGTTGCCCGGAGCCGGGTCACGGGAATCCACCGGCGTGCCGGTTGGGTTGGAAACATCCGTCAGACCGGTAAAATTAAGCGCCAGCCGGAAGCCGATGTCGGTGCCGCGCGAGTTTTGACCGCTGCTGCTGCGAGCGGCGGAACGGCAGGAGCCGGCATCCGTGGTCCAGCTTCCGCCGCGGAGCACCCGGGCCGCACCCGCGGTCGCGCCGGCGGGACTCCACTGCGGGCCTAACGCATAGGGACCATAGGCGTCCCAGCACCATTCCCGGACGTTTCCGTGGATGTCGAAAAGTCCACGGGCATTGACCGCCTTGCCGCCGACTGCCTTGGTATTCGCGCCGCTGTTGGCCGCATACCAGCCGACCGGGTCCAGAGTTGCATCAGTCGTGGTATTCGTGATCGCCCCGGAGGAAAACGCCGAAGCCGTTCCCGCCCGGCAGGCAGATTCCCATTCGGCTTCCGTCGGGAGTCGGTAGCCGCCTGCGTTCCAAACCGGATAGATCGTTGGAATGCCGGTCCGCACCACAGTCGCGGGATTCAGCGATGCGTCCGCGTAATAAACAGGTTTTTTGCCTTCGATCTCGCTGCGCAGATTGCACCACTTCACGACATCCACCCAACTGACATCGGTCACCGGATGGTTTCCTGTGCCGTCTCCGTTCAATCCATTCCGGCCGGATGCGATGTCCGTGTACCCATAAGCCGTCCCTTGATTGCGCACGGCGTTCCACTCATTCCATGTGACCTCGGTCGTCTTGAGGA
>JANNVM010000630.1:0-9486 GCA_031414455.1 Verrucomicrobiota bacterium | reverse complement strand
AGTCCCACCGTTGCGACCGGCGTAAGCTCCACGCATGAATTCCTGGAATGAGGCCGCCGAGAATCGCCGTGTAGCCGCGCAGTTTGTTCCGGACCTTCTTGAATGACGATGCCGGAGGCTCTGCCGCCATTGGCGCAAACGTGACACGCGCTCCCAGTTCGCCTGTGAATGGATTCTCCCCCAGCCCCGCCACGGTTGTCCGGTAATGCCGCGACAGAAACTCCGCCTGCCGCATCACCCGCGCCTCGTTTTTCGTCTCGGCAATCATCAGGATGCAGAGCGAGGGTTGTGGAGCGGACGTTTCGTTCATGGGTCAGAAATCAGTTGTCGCGCTTGGCCCGGTGCTCCTGCATCCGGCGGAATTTGCGCACCGGCCACATGAGGAAGCGGGCGGTGATCCGCTCGATCGCTGCGCCGTTGGGATAATCGTTGTGCGCGCGCTTCGGTGCCTCAAGGCATTGCGTGAATTCGGTGCGGCTGAGGCGCAGCTTCTTGCAGACGTAATCAATAACAAACTCTTCCTCCTGCGGTGTCAGCGCCGGTTTGCTCAGTTCCTCCATCGCCTCCGCCCGCGTCATCTGACCGGTAATGATGAGGCTGGAGAGGTGGCACTTCCGCTTATCGATGCCATAACGGGTCGGCAGCCAGTAATCCTGATAGAATTTGGTGAAGACCGACTCCCCGTGCTTGCCAGGATAAGGTTTGAACCCGGCGCGCGCCTTCAATTCCTCCAGCGCTTCCGGCTTGTGATAGTCCATCATGTTGAGCGGCGACCCGATCTTCATGAAGAAGCCGTTCCGGTAGAGAATTGTTTTAAAGATGCCCAGTCTGGGAAACGTCTTCAGTGGAATACTCCCAAACTGCCGGTGGATCGCGTTCAGGTTTTTGGAGTCCTGCGGATTGGAGTACCCCACAAATGACGGAGCCAGCACGCACTCCGTGGACATGTTTCCACCCAGCAGGACGTAGGGTATCTTCATGCGGCGGGTGGTTTTGAACAGACTGGCGAAAAATGCGTGATCCTGCGGCACATCCTGATTGAGGACGCCGCTTTTCAGGAATGCCACCTGCACATCGCGGACTTCCTCCCAGTCGAGGATGTCCGTCTGCAAATCGAAGCCACAGAAGTTGACGATGCATTCGATGTTTTGCACGGCCAATTCACTGTTCCAGCCGGCGTCCACATGAAAGGCGAGCGACCGCAGGCCCCAGTCCTTCGATTTCATCGCCAGCCAGGTGCTGTCCACGCCGCCGCTCAGGCCCACCACACAGTCGTAACTCCTCCCCCGCCCGGCTTTCTTCACATCCTCAATGAGCCGCTCCAGCGCCAGCTTGCCCCGCTCGCCGCGCAACCAGGTGCGCTCGGCGCGCTCGGGATAGCCGGTACACCAACTGCACACACCATCCGAATTGAAGCGAATGTCAGTGTCCGTCGTGTCCATCACGCACTGCGTGCATATTTGATAGTTCGATGCCATGTTTTGCTTTGCCTGAGTTAGCCTGCCGATTCGGGTGACCGGCGGCGGAGAAGTTTGTTGATCCGTGCCCGCACCCATGCCGCTCCGAAGATGGCGTCCTGCTTCCGCAGCACTCCGGTGATCACCGCCGCGCCCAGCGCCAGCAGCGCGGTTGCCGGAGCCACCAGCACGACGCCCCAGATGTCATGCACCGGTATGACCAGCCACAGAGCGAGCGCACCGGCACAGAGCAAAAAGTAAATCTCAATGCGCCCGAGCGGGAATCCGAAATCATGCACCCTGCGGCCGAGCCGACCGACTACTGCAGCGAGAGTGATGAATCCCAGCACCGTCGCCATGACTGCGCCGGGCACACCGAAGTGCTTCACGAGTGTGAGATCCAGCAGCACCGTGACGGCCATCCCGGTAAGGTAGCCGAGGACTTCCAGTTTAATTTTTGTGGCCACGAGGAGCGAGACGAGCGGGAAGTAATAATACGTGTTCACCACGGCCCCCAGGACCTGCAGGCCGGTGGTGCGAAAACTCTGGTGATACTCCGGCGGCAGCATCAGCCACATCAGCACCGGTGTGACGGCTCCCACGCACACCGCCAGCATTACGCCCATGACCACTGCCACGCGGCAAACCTGTTGAAAGTGCGCGGCTGCCCCCGGCTCCCGGGCCTTGCTCATCGCATAAGGCCACCATGCCGTCTGGAACGCAGCGGTCACCACCGTTGCAAGCACCGCAAAGCGGTTTGCCATACCGTAATCCGCCACTTCCAGGGGAGAGCGCCACATCTGCAGCAGCGTGCGGTCGAATCCGGCCATCAGCCAGCCGCAAAGACTTACCGGCAGCAGGGGCAGCCCCAGCACCAACAGCCTGCCCGCCAGAGCGCGATCGAAACTGAACTTCAGATAGGGCAGCGTCCACCACAGTGTCAGCCCCAGTTTCAGCAAACCGGTAAGCAACAGGACGAACAGCATTCCTTTCACCTGCCAGCCCAGTCCGACGACCACCGCGAGAGTTGCGAAGAAACTCAGCAACCCGCCGCCGATCACCGAAATGTTGAACTTCCTGACCTGAAACTCCTGCCGCAAGATATTCGCGAGGATTTGCTGCAAACTCCCGGAGGCTACTGCCGCCGCTGACAGCCAAATCTCCACGGTCAAATCCCAGCGTCCCTTGAAAACCATCTGCTCGATTCTTCCGCCGCATAGTCCGAAGCCAATCGCGCCGGCGAGCGAAGCAAGACCCACAATCACTACCGCCGACCAAGCCATCCGCGTTCGTTCCTTTTCGTAGTCCGGGTGCCGGTAGAGAGTGGCCAGCGCCGCGTCCAGCCCCAGCACTGTGAAGGATCCTATTACTGCGCCGTAGCCGACGAGGGTGTCGAATACGCCTAATTCCGGCTTGGGCACATGGCGCGATACAAAAGGCAGCAGGAGCATGCCCTGCAGCCTGATGAAAATGAACGCCAGCGTATACCCCAGCGTCTGCCCGGCGATTCCCTTCATCTGGATAAAGACTGATCTGTGTAACGGCTTTCACTGCGTCCGATCCATCGGTTCAGTATTTTACCACTGCGAAGTTAAACACTCCCCCGATCACCCTGGTGTCTATGGATTTGGCGCCACTGCACTCGCGGTCTAAAAAGGCTTTCCAGCTCTCCGGGCTCCAGAAGTTGATATGTTCGTTGCTGTGATCCTTCCGGCCCTCAGGAACTGTCAGGACCAGCGTCCCGCCTGGCAGCAGCGCATTTTCAAGGTGATGCGTTGCTTCCCACGGATTCAGGAGGTGTTCGAGAACCTCCGTGCAGAAAATGATATCATACTTCTGTGCGAGCGGCTGGCAGATGTCGTGCTGAAAGAATGTCATGCCGGGGAACTTTTCCCTCGACGCAACCATGGCTTCTTCGGAAAAATCGGAGCCTGAGAGTGAGGACGGGCTGAATGACTGGGAAATCTCCCGCAGCAGATAGCCGACACCGCATCCGACATCGAGCACGCTCTTACCGTCCGGATTCACTCCGCCGGCTTTCAGTTGCGCCACCACTTCACGGTAAAACTCCATCCGGTCGCCGGCATAGTAAGCTTCAATAGCTTCCCGGTCACCATAAAACCGGTCGTAGATGTCCATCGAGTTCTCTTCCAGCGGCGTAAGCTTTCCGGTGCCCCAGTATTTCGGCTCAGGCCTCTTCCGGGAGATTTGCAGGCCGATTACCCCGAACGACTTTTGGAGACACTTCTTGAGCAGCGTTTTCATCGTGAGAATTGAGTTGTTCGGTTTGATTAGGACCGGCGTCAGGGAAGCGTAATTTCATTCGCCATGGCCCATGCCGTTACTTGTTAGAATCCGGAGCGTAAGGTGAACGTCAACGGTGCGGGTGCGGGCGAACCTGTCGGGGAAAGCGGCATTCCTGTCCCGCCGGAAGCGGCCGCTGCGTGACTTGAATATTATCGGCCGGCTGGCCGGGCGGCGCGCGCCGCCGTAATCCTCAGCAGGGCCCGGCGAACATCGTCCCCGGAGATTAAGCGAAAAAGGAACACGAGGGCGACTCCGGCCGCCACGACGAGGATTCCTGCCAGGAGTGTGTGAGGCAAGAAGACGACCCACAGGGCGACGACACCGGCCGAAATACCGGAGAAGGCGGCAAGTTCCAGCCATGGGAGCGGGATGGAATAGTGCCGGTGACTCAAGCGGGCCGAGACGATCGCGACGTAGAGCTGGGTCATCAATCCGCTGAAGCAGATTCCCATAAGGCCGAACAAACCGCCCAGCAGAATGAATCCGCACAGGTTCACCGCCAGTCCTGAAATTTGAATCAGGGCCATGGTTTTCGTCCGGTTGGCGATGGCCAGCCCCGGGAAAAACGAAGGCACCTGCCCGAGCATCAGGGTGGCCCCGAGAATGGGAACCGTGGCGGCGGCGGCATGATACGCCGGCGGGGTAAAACGCTCCAGCAGCGGTCCGGCGAGCAATGCCAGGCCAAGGCAAAGCAGAAAACAAAGGGCGAGATAAATGCGGAACATCCGCGCAATTTGGGCGGGAGTCTCCTGTCGCGTGTAATACTGATAAATCAGTGGGGAGAGCGCCATGACCACGCCGCTGGTTGCCAGACTTACTACCGCAGCCACGCGATAGCCGGTCCCAAGAACTCCCACATCCGCGATCGTGAGGAGTGCGCGCACGGCGGCCCGGTCCCCCTGCTGGCTGAGGATAACGCAGAGGCTGCCCACGAGCAGCGGGCCGGAAAACGCGAAGAGCTTCCGAAAGGCCTGACGGTTCCACGTGAGACGCAGGAGGTTCCCGCATGCCCCCCAGCACGCGACCACGACGAGGGCCGCGCCTGCAATCTGGGCGCAGATCAACCCTTCGACCTTCCAATGGGCACCCAATACCAGCCACAGTGCCGCGGTTGTCTGGACGGCCAGCCGCAATATCGCCACCCGAACGAGAACCCTCATCTTCAACTGAGCCCGCAGGGTCACATAGAGAAGCGAAGACATACAATTGGCCATCAGCAATCCTGCGCCCAGGAAAAGCAGCTTCGCATGCCCGGGCTCTGCATAAACGAGAGAGGAGATCGATTCCCAAAACGGCAAGGCGAACAGGCAGATGAGCACCGCCATCACGATCACCGACACCATCGCTGTCGAGAGCAGTTCTCCCCGCTCCCGGTCGCTCTTCGCGTCCGGCAACTGGCGCATCACCCCCTGATAGAGTTCCAGTCCGGCACCCAGCGAAGTGATGGACACAGCAATGCAGGTAAGATCAAACAATCCGTACTCGGCGGGCGACAAATGCGATGCCAGCAAAGGAAATGTCACCAGTGCCACGCCCTTCTCGGCAAACGACACCAGCGAGAAGAGGGAGGCGTCTCTGAAGAACCGGGCAACCATAATATGATCGTTCCTGATCAGGCCGCGTCCTTGCGTGGTGCGGAAGTGCCGCCGTCCGCATTGATGAAATCCAAGACACGCTGCTCCAGGGCCGGCTTGTCCTCAAGGAGGAGGGAGGCAGCCCCCTCTTCGGTAACATATCGTCTCAACCAGTGGAGAAGTTCATCCTCCGGAAACGCGATTCCATGCACATAGGTCGTATTCTCCGGGATCATGTTCCACCCGGGCCGGGATGCCCCGTCAAAGATCCTCAGGTAGCGCTCCGCTACTTTTTCCGCCGCGTAATATTCCAGAATGAAATTCCGGCCCATTTTCCCCTGCTGCCGCCGGTAGGCTGCATCCAGACACAGTTTGCGGATCATATCCTTCGCATCGGCGGGATGAACATAACAATCGAGTGGGGCGCCGAGCACGCGCATGTGTTCCAACTGTTTCTGCGCGTAGCCTCCCACGACAGCCGGTTTCCCGCACAGCCATGCCTCGGTGGTCAGTCCTCCCAGCGGCGTATCCGCCCACAGTTCATCCACCACGAAATCACACTGGGCGACCTTTTCCATGACCTCGCGGTTGGGGACTCCTGTGAGTTCTTCATACTGAATGCGAATGCCTTCACTCATCAACTCCCCGATCATCGTTCGCCATTCAGCAGATCCCTTGGCTGCGGGATTGCTTGGAGCGTGAAGAATCCGCACCGGCTCCCCGGAGGATTCCGGAAACTCATCATCATCTGAAAGCGGGGCTGCCGGGACATGCCGGGGGAATCCTATCTGAAAAAAGTCGAAATAATCCTTAAACAGAAAGTGAGCGATGATTTCACAGCTGATGACATGGTCCGTCCGGGATTGGACTTTACGCACCCGCTGTTTCTGCTGCGCCGTGAGTCGCCTGATCTCCCCGGTGTCCGCCTGCCGGTTCCTTCCGACGATGTTTCCCCCCAAATAACAGGGGCGTGATTCTGATCCGAGGAACACGACAGTCACCCGGCATCCGCACCAGCGCGCCAGCCGCCATTCCCACGTTCCGAGGAATACACCTCCCCCAAGGGAAATAAGGTGGTCGCAGGTGGTGATGATTCTGATCAGCAGAATGAAGCTGAGTAACCGGTGAAGCAGGCGTGCCGGAATCCTTGTCAGGGGGCTGCGGCCGTTCCCCTTGAGCCCGGCACTCTCCACGCGCTGAGCCAGCAGCGAAGGAAAAGGATATCCGGTTTCACGGGCGGTGAAGGTGTAAGGAGACCTGTAATAGCACCGGGCATCCACTCCGATTTTGCGGAATCCGGCCGCGAGGTTTTCGCCATAACCTGCAATCTCGGCAGGTCCGATGGCAATTTTCGGACTTTTTCGGTGCATCTGAAGCGGGCGCGCCGTTGAGCTACACAAGCGATCCCGTAAGGCCCCACCGGTTCCGGTGCCCCTTAAACGGAACCACCGTTTGCGGATGGCAGTAGCGCATGACAAAACTTCGCGGGACTTTGTTCTGATCGGCGAGGCGCTCGAAGAGCGGGCGCAGGCGCTCGAAGGTTCGTTTGTAGGTCGGGAAATCCCGCATGGTCCGCTTCGGGGCTGTCATCATGGACTCCATTTCGGCCTCGCTCCACCCAAAGCGTTTCCGTACGTATTCGACGAGATCGGCGTCGCAGGGCGGCGGTATGTCGAGCTGGCGGCGGGCCTCCTCCTTGTCGAGCTGGCCGGAACGGATCAGGGCGCAGTGGCCGAGCAGACGGCCGTCGATTCCCCAGCGCCGGGGCCAGAAATACTGGTGCACCCATGCCGTGATCCGGTTTTCCAGGTGATGTCCGCCGTACCACTGCCAGCCGTATTCACTGGCAAGAAACTGCTTGGTCTTCTCCTTGTCGTAATCGAGCCAATAAAGCGGCCGGATAAATTTCATCTCCAGATTTGTGGTCCAGCGGAGAAAATCGCGGAGCCAGAGATTCGGATAGGTTTTCATGGGAAGCTTTCCGAAACGTTTATGCACCGAGGAAATGTACTTCGCGTCCATGTAAAGCCAGCCCATCGGGCACATCCCTTCGGTCCGGAAGGAATGGCCTTCGAAGATATACTTAACATCAAATTTTTCGCAGGCCATGCGGAGCACGGTGGCAAAGGCAAGGTCTGTCACCACGTCGCTGTCCGGCGTTCCGGCGAGCAGCATCGCTTTGTAAATATCATCATATTCCTCGTTATCAACGACATAGGTCCAGAGGTCGAAATCGAGGGGCCGCAGCATCGCCTGAATGTTCTCCACTGCGATGGTGGTGTCCCATGTGTTATCGAAATGGACCGCAAGAGGCCGCAGCCCGAGTTCGTGGCACAGGTGGATCACGTACGAGGAATCGCATCCGCCGCTGACCCCAACGATCAAGTCATATTGCTTTCCCTTTCCGGCCGCCTTGATCTCCTCCGCCATCGCCTCGAGCCTTCTCCGGCCCTCGGCACCCGCTGGATACTCGCGCTCCAGGGTCTCAATGGCCCGGCAGTAATTGCAGACTCCTTCATCGTCGAAGGTGATGGCGGTCACGTTCTCCGTGCTGTAGAGGCACCGGCTGCATTCCTGTTCCATAATGGTATTGGCTCAATTCAAGGCAGGGTTCGCGCCAGTTCCCGCCGGGACGGGAAACTGATCAGCACGGCCCTGTTCCGTCCGAAATATACCACCATGCTGCCCATGGCCACGGCGGCGGCACCGCCTACCCTAACGGCCTCGCCCAGATGGGCGACCTTTCCCGCCCCCCCGCAGGCAATCACGGGAATGTCCACTGCACCGCTCACTTGCCGGATCAATTCCACATCGTATCCCTCCATGGTGCCGTCCCGGTCAATGGATGTCAGGAGAATTTCCCCTGCTCCCAGAGTGGCGGCGGCTTCCGCCCATGACCGGGGGTCCATGCCTGATGATTGACGGCCCCCGGCAGTCCGCACTTCATAACTTCCGTCAGCAAGGCGGGCTGCATCAATCGAGACCACGATCGCCTGATTCCCGAATTCACCGGCAGCTTCCCGGATCAATTCGGGATTGGCGATGGCTGCTGAATTTACGACTGCCTTTTCCACCCCGAGCCGGAACAATTCCCTCATCTGGACCACACTGGTAATTCCGCCGCCGTAGGCGAGCGGCATGAAACACTCGGCAGCGAGACGCTCAATCAGATCGAAGGCGGGTGGCCGTCCCTCAATCCCGGCGGTGATGTCCACGAAGATGAGTTCGTCCACCTCCTTTTCGTTGTAAATCCGGATCGCATTCCCCGGATCTCCGACATAGGAGGGATTCTCGAAACGGATCGTCTTTACCAGCGCTGCGTCTTTGAGCAGGAGGCAGGGAATAGCCCGGGTTTTCAGCATCTCAGTTCACAGCGCGCAAAAGTTCTCCAGCAGTTTCATTCCAAACCGGTGACTTTTTTCCGGATGAAACTGCACTCCGTGAATGTTCCCGCAGCTCACGGCCGCGGTGGCAACTCCGCCGTAATTGACAGTCCCCGCAACGTCGTCCGGTGAGTCACAGACCATGTGATACGAATGAACAAAGTAAAAGCGGGGCTCGATTTCCAATCCCTTGAACAAAGGAGACTCGGGACGGGGCGTCACTTCATTCCACCCCATGTGCGGGATCTTCAAACGGGGTGCAGCGTCCTCGGCATTCTGAAGAAAGCGAATCACGTCACCGCCAATCCAGCCCAACCCTGGCAACTCCCCCTCTTCGCTTCTCCTTGCGAGCAACTGCATGCCGAGACAAATGCCCAGAACCGGCATGTGCCTCTCAAGAACGAAGTTGTTAAGCACCTCCACAAAACCGTGCCGCGCAAGGCTCGCCATTCCCGTATCAAACGCCCCGACGCCCGGCAGCAAAATCCGTTCGATCCCTCCAAAGTCATCCGGGCCCTCCACCAGTCGGCCTGGTATCGAAAGCCGTTTCAGCATGTTCAGAATCGAACCCGTATTTCCGACGCCGTAGTTAAGGATGCCAGTCATCAGGATTGCGGGGCCGCTGCGGCCCCGGGCAGATCAGTGCGGATGCGGATCACGCGCGCGGGAACTCCCGCCGCCACGGAATAAGGGGCCAGAGAGCGGGTCACCACGGCCCCGGCCCCGATTTGACATCCTTTTCCCAGCGTAACTCCCGGGAGCACG
>JANNVM010000629.1:0-4162 GCA_031414455.1 Verrucomicrobiota bacterium | reverse complement strand
TGGTTGAACAAGCCCGGCGGACTGCGTTGGGCGGGCCATGTGCGGTTTGTGTTTGCCGGACAGCGTTTCGCAGGCTGTTGAACGTGGAGGGACGGCGGGGACCGGCACCCGAAGGCATCCCTGGAATGTCTGCCGGTGCCGGTCCACGGGGATCATCCGCTGATCCGGCAGCGGGTTCTAACGGCAATCCCGACAACTCCGCGGCCCGGGACAAGCCCGGAAGCGACCTCATTCGACCCGTCCCTCCGCGTCGCCGGGCCCCCTCCCTTCATCTGCGCAGGGAGCAGTCGTTGCGCTTGTCAGCATCGGGGAATCGGTGAAACAGCAGGACTCATACTCCCCATCCCATGCCCGCAGAATCTCTCTCCAGCGTCACTGTTCACACCAAGGCCAACGTCTATTTTGACGGCAAGGTCGTCTCGCATACTGTCATGATGCCGTCCGGCGAAAAGAAAACGCTGGGGCTGATCCATGCGGGCGAATACCACTTTGGGACCGGCGCGGCGGAGTTGATGGAGATCGTGGCCGGGGAGTGCTCAGTGGTAGTGGACGGAGAGACGGAACGGAAAACCTACGGGACCGGCGCGGAGTTCACAGTACCGGGGAACGGCGGGTTCACGATCGCGGTGCCGGGCGGCATTTGTGAATACATCTGCACCTTTCTCTCCTGACCTGTGCCGCATTCATCGCCACTGCCGCCGCCGCAAATCGACTGGAGCACCTGGGCGCCGGGAATGAACGCCACCCTGCTGTTCATTTTTCGCGGCGACGAAGTGCTGCTCATCCGCAAGAAGCGCGGCCTTGGCGCGGGCAAGATCAACGGGCCGGGCGGAAAGATCGATCCGGGCGAGACGCCGGAGCAGTGCGCCATACGCGAAGTGGAGGAGGAACTCGGCGTCACCGCCAGTGACATCACCGATGCGGGGCTGCTGCGTTTTCAGTTCACCGACGGGCTCGGGCTGCTGTGTTATGTGTTTCGCGCGGATGCCTTCACCGGAATCCCGGTGGAGACGAATGAGGCCATTCCGTTATGGACGAAGCTTGATGCGATCCCGTTTGAAGAAATGTGGGCGGATGACCGGCTGTGGTTTCATCACCTCATCGCGCGGCGGCGGTTCACGGGGAATTTTGAATTCGACGACGACACGATGCTGAGCGCGGAAGTGATCGTGGAGTGAATTCACTGCGGCTACGCCGGCAGCGCGCGCACCTGGCCCACGGAAATGCCGCCATCCACGAGAATCGTCTGACCGGTGACGTAGGCCGAGGCGTCGCTGGCGAGGAAGAGCAGCGTGCCGTCAAGGTCGCCAGGCTGGCCGGGGCGACCGAGGGGAATGCGCTCGCTGAGGTATTCCACCCACGCGGCGTCTTCATACATTACGGAATTCTGCGCGGTGCGGAACCATCCGGGCGCGAGGCAGTTCACGGTGATGCCGTGCGGCCCCCAGTCGGACGCGAGGCTCATGGTGAGTTGTTTCACGCCGCCGCGGCTGGCACCATAGGGTCCGAGGCCGGCATAGCCGGCCACACAGGTGACCGAACCGAGGTTGATGATACGTCCCCTGCCCCGCTGGACCATGCCGCGTGCGACAGCCTGAGCGACGAAAAACGTGCCGCGGAGGTTCGTCTCCAGCACGGTGTTCCAGTCGTCCCATGTGACTTCGAGTGCGGGCTTGCGGCGATTGCAGCCGGCGTTGTTCACCAGCACGTCAATGTGCCCTGACAGTTCCTCCGCGGCGGCCACCGCACGCTGGATGCTGTCATAATCGCGCACGTCGAGCGACACGCTGAGGCATTTCCGGCCCAGCGCTTTGATCTCCGCTTCGGTGGCCGCGCAGTCGGCAGCATCGCGGGCGGAAATGATGAGGTCGTACCCCGCACGGGCGAGAGTGAGAGCGAATCCCCGGCCCAGCCCGCGGCTGGCTCCGGTAACAAAAGCAGTAGGAGTCATGGAAGTGTGTGATTGGCGAATCCTCCCGGCAGTGGTGCCGGGACAGGGCGGAGACAATGCGAAATGTGAAATCCGCCGCCCCGCTCACGTGCGCAACGCCGCGAGCAGCGCGTGCAGTTCCTCCTCCAGTTCCCCGCGCCGGCTGGTCTGCAGCGTTGCGGAGATGCGACCCATGAGCGCCTCACGAAACTGCCCGCGCAGGCGATGCACCCGCACGCGCACCTGATCGCGCGGGATCTGCAGCCGCTCTGCGACCGCCGCGGTGTCCAGCGCGGTGGCCGCAGGCCCGGTGAGGGCTGGTTTCAGCAGGGCAAAAGCCGCTCCGTCTCCGGCGGCCTGACATTTCGCCTCCACATCGCCAAGCGCCTGCGCGAGGAGCGTCAGCGCCCAGCGGCGGTGATAAAGTGTTTCCGGTGTTTCCTCTGTGAACGGCTCCGCCGCATAGAGCGCCTCTGCATCGTCCAGGCTCACCGGCAACTGCCCGCCGCCGCGCTTCGTTGCCGTCCGCCGCCGCGATTCATCCGCAAGCCAGCAATCCATCTGATGCAGCAAAAACGTCCGCAGACGTCCTCGCTCTCTATCAGCAGCGGCAAAGTAATCGCGCTCGATAAGCCTTCCGAAAAACCCCTGCACGGCATCCTCCGCATCCTCCGGCCCCAAGCCGCGCCGCCGCGCCCATGCATAGAGCGGATACCAATACAGAGCGCACAATTTCTCAAGGGCCGCGCGGGCTGCCGCTTTGTCAGGCCCGTTGGCCTCCGCGATGAGTGTCCAGCGCGTGGGCTGGAACGGGGCGTGAGTGGGGCGGATGGCCATTACTTGCCGGCGGAGAGCCGGCGGCGGAATTCGCGTACCGCTTGGGAAGTGGGTTCCATCGGCAGCAACTCTTCCGCGAGCGGGATTGGAAAGCCTGACAGACACTTGCTCTGTGAGAGGGGCGCGTAGGTTCCCTTATGAAAACCAAAAAGATGGAGCCGGCCATTCTGCCAAATCCACACTTCCGGGATCGCCTTCTCCGCCCAAAAGGGCAGCTTCTCAATGCCTCCACTGGAAAGAGCGACTTCCAGCACCATTTCCGGCTTCCTGCCGCGGGTTGATCCGAACGTGTAGGATTCGTCCGGCTCTCCGCCCATTTCCGTCTCGACTTTCTGTGTCGTGCTGCCCCAGGCAATGAAGTCGAGTTCCTTCCAGTCGCAGAATGCCTCGATCAAGAGACGGAGAGCGGCTTTGATGGATTCGTGCGTGAACGAGATGCTCATAATTTCGATTTTCCCCCGGTGAAAGCGGACGCGAAAACCGCGGTCACACAGCGCCCCATCCAGCATCAGATAAGTCTCCCAGTTTCCCAGACCCACACAGACCGCCTCACCAGGGGCAGGAATGGGGAACGGCGGAGCCGCTTGTCGTCCGGCTGGGTGCGGGCGACGGGGCTTTTTGGAAACGATTGGCGCTGGAGCGGTCGCGGCGGACATGGGGAGAGGATGGCGGAGGTTGCGAGTTTCGACAAGAAGAAGTCCGGGCACTCAATGCAGGAATCCGGCCGTGCCTCTCACTCGGGATACTTCACCCGGCGCCGCTGAGGCTGTCCGTCCTTCCACCCCTGCCTTTCCAGCATCAGCAGCGCTCGCGACGGGACGTAACGGAGCATGCCCTTTTCGTTGCTGCTGAGAATCGTGAGCGACGCCCCTCCGACGCCTTTCGTGCCCTCTTTGGCGGTGGCGATGAACCCTGCGCCATCCGGCCCGGGGGGAATCAATGTCATGCCGCTGAGGTCGTCTCCTTCCTTGAATCCGGTATGCGCAAGAAAAGATGCCGGCACGAGTTTAGCGAGGGCGTCCAGTTCCTCCTGAGTGGCCGGCCCAGGTAAACGGGCATCACAGCCAGCGGCGATTTTCTCAGCAGCTTCGCGCGAGCACACAAGGCGGCCCTGGTATTCACCGTATGCAAGGGACGGGACAGCCGGCCCATATGCGCGGCTTGAATCTCCCGCCACGAGGAAGTCTTTTACTCCGGACATTCCGGCGTGCCAGCTTAGATGCACAGCCCAGACGATGGCCTCCACACGCCCGCCTCCGAAAAGCTGCGGGCGCGGGGCCGTGTCGAAGACTGTGTAGCACTTGCCGCCTTTGAGGATGAGGCGGCCTTTGTCCGCACCGACGGCGGCGCCCGGTTCGCTCTCACCCCACGGGATGCGGTCCTCGCTGCTGCGGG
>JANNVM010000628.1:0-4956 GCA_031414455.1 Verrucomicrobiota bacterium | reverse complement strand
CGCTGGTGCTCAGGCTGGCGTAGTTGAATTTCCCGCGGAGGTCGGTATAGCCGTCTTTGTAGAAGGTGGGCACTCCGTTCACGTCGGCGAAGACTTTGACATAGACTTTGCTCAGCGGCTTTTTGTCGCCGGTGTGGGTGACCTGGAGGCGGCCGAAGCCTTCGCTGACCTGGACATCCAGTTCGTTGGCGTAGGCGGCTTCGGCTTTGGTCAGGCCGCCGCCGGTGATTTCGACCAGCACGTTGGCGCTTTGGAATTCTTTGGGCAGGGCGAAGACGTGGTTCTCGCCGGCGGGGAGCATGATCTTCTCGCTCTTGTTGGGGCGGATCATGCGGAAGCGGCTGGTGTCCTGGGTGACGAAGGGATTCGCGCTGAAAAGGAACTCGAGGTCCATCGGATAGTAATTGACCATGACTTCGCTGAGGTTGCGATAGTTGAGCGCGACGGTCTTGTTTTCGATCTTCACGTTCATCGTCGGTTCCTTCGCGGCGAGGCGTTCCTGGGTGGCGTCGCGGTCGTCTTCTTTCGCTGCGGCGGGGGCTTTGCCTTCGATCTCGTCGAGTTGGGAGGCGAGTTCAGTGAACTTCTGCTTCCACTTGTCCACGGGATGCGCGGCGTGCGCGGTGGCGATGCGGCGGGCGGTGGCGACATCGGCCTGACTCAGCGCGAGCCAAGCCTGCATGTAGTCGTATTGCAGGCGCTCGGCGACTTTGGCGGCGTCCACCTGGGCGAATCTGGCGATGGCTTCCTCGATGCGGTCCTGGAGCGCGAGGTAATAGACGCTGGCGATTTGGTCTACCTGATCCAGCGCGGGACGATAGCTGAGGATCTTCATCAGCGCGCCGAACTGGCCAAGGAGTTTATCATTCAGAATGGTGCGCCGGGCGCCGAGTTGATGCGCGCGGGCATTGATGAGCGGGCTGTATTCCAGATGCTGATAGATGCGACGCTCGACGGGGTCGTGCTTGATGAGCGGGCAGTCAATGGTTGCGCCGCACTGCGCGAGGAAGCCGTCGGCGTGCATGAGGTAGTCGGTGACAGCTTCCGGGATGTTGTGCTGCAGTGAGTAGCTCCATGTGGTGGTGTGATAGGCGTGGCGCGTGCGCAGTAGGGTGATCGCCTTCTTCGCGAAGTCCGCGTTGTTCAGACGCCAGGCCATGAGATCGAGGTTGAGCGTGAACAGATTGTTCTGCTCAAGGAAGCTGATGACCTCGGCGGGCTCGCTATTTTGGCTGACGTATTCCCACGAGGCTTTGTCGGCCTGCGTGGCCCGGGGCACGACATTGAAGGTGAAGGCTTCGGCGCTGGCAGCGGTCATGAAGTCGCGGCTCAGATGCACAGGGAAGTGCGGGAACTTCCCGGCGGCTGGGAAGTAGAAGGTGAAGTCGAAGGTTCCGGTGTGATAGGGCTCCAGCGCGACGGGCATACTCTTGGTGGCCTGCGTGGCGAGCACGGGCATGGCGCCCTGCGGGATCTGGAAGAGCAGATCTAGCTTCTGGCGCGACGACGAGGGATTCGTGACCACGACCTGACAGCCATAGACGACGCCGGTGAGGAATTCGGCGCTGACGAACTTGTCCATCTTCTCGCCGGCCTGTTCGATGTAACGATCGCCGTGGCGGTAGAAGTTCTGGCTCACGAGCAGTTGAGCGCCCTCCTTGTCAGGTTCGGCATTGCGGATTTCCTGGTGGAAGAGGATGCCTTTGCCCTTCGGCGTGAGGGTGACGGTGTTGTCTTTGCGATCCGTCTTTCCGCCTTCGTATTCCGTGGGGAAAGGCAGATCCAGCGCTGCGAGGGCGAGCATCATCTCAGTGAAGCTGCCAGTGGCATCGGCGAGGTTGGCGGAGACGAAGGGCTGCACGCCGTCCCAGAGCGCGTAGTCCTGCCAAAAGCGGTTGGGCGCGACGAGGTCGGAGTTCTGCTGGGCGATGAGCAAGCGGTAGTAGTTGTTCTCGGCCCACTCTTTGGTCTGCTCCGTCTGGCGGAAAAGGCGCTCGGCTTTCTGGCCGGCCTGTTTGCGGAGTTCGACCTCTTTTCCGGCCTTCTCGCGGTTCACGCCACGGCGTGCCGCCCATGCGGATGTGGCGGCGCGGTCTTCGGCTTTGTCGCTGAGTTCGGAGAGCTTGCGCTCTTCACCTTCCGCCGCCACCAGGCCCCCCAGTTGCATTTCCTGCTGTCTGAGTTCGCCGCGGAGTTCCTTGGCGAGAGAGTGGGACACCACTGCGTCATCGACGGGAACAGCGAATGCCGCTCCAGTCACGGGCATGTTTCCGTCTGCGAAGTAAAGTGCAGTGTCTCCCGACGTGCGACTGAAGCGCGTGGCAGCACCTTTGCCTTCCGCTTTTCCGCCACCGAATCCACCACCGCCGGCAGCGATGCCGCCGAAGTCGAACGATTCATCACCGAGCGCCACGCCGCCGGAAGCTGTCATGATCTTGCCGGCAAAGGCCAGCACGCGGCCATTGAGTGCGGTCTCAAAGAGGAAGGCATCGCGCTGGGGGTTCTTCGGCAGCGTGTCCAGCCAGTCCTTCAAGTGGCGGCGCACCACCGGCACTTCCGTCTGGATGCGGCGGGAAAGCAGCACGCGCTCCACGGTATTGAGGCGGCTGTACTGCCACGGGCGCAGGTAGCCTGACATGTCCGCGCCGAGCAGGTAGTGATCCATGAACGTCTTGTCGCGTTTGTTGGCGAGGTAGGGCTGGACGACGGCTTTGAAGAAGTCGGGGTCTTTGCGGGCGAGGAAGAAGTGCAGCTCGTGGCAGGCGTGCAGGGAATACAGTTCCGCCTTCTTCTCCGCGGCCAGCGTGTTCCATTCCAGCACCCATGAGAACTCGGCGAGCGTGGGGTTGTTGCTCAGGTTGAAGAGCAGCGAATGCGCGGTGCCAAGGTGGCCTACGTTTTGCCAGGTGGCGGTGAGCGCGTCTTTGAATTCATGCGGCGCGTCCTTCTCCAGCATGGTCACGCGATTCTGCCGGCTGTAGTGCTGTTTCGGATCAAGACCGTCGGCGAGGCGGAGGTCGCGCAGCGTGATCTTCTGCGTGGGCAGGGTGAAATCGCGCACGGCGGCGCTGTCGCTGTCCACGGCGACGACGCGGATCATCTGGCGGTCACCGAGCGTTGCGGCATCAATGACCACGTTGCCGTCTTTGTCAGGCTTGAGGTTGAAGGCGACGGCCCCGGGCGTGGCGAGGAATGAGAGATCGGGGTCCATCGGCCCGGCGGGTGCAGCGTCTTTTTTCGCTTTGGGGTCACCGGGCGCAGGGGCAGCGGCAGCGGCGGGCGTTTCGGGCACCATGGCTTTGACGTCTTCACCGGCGGCGGCGTTCTGTTTGTCCGTAGCCGTGTCGGAGATCGCCCATGGATTGAGCAGCAGACCGGGACGCGGCAGGAGATTGCCCGCGTAGTGTTTCGCGCCGCGGCGTTCGAGCACGTAGCGGTATTCCTCGCCGATGGTGCGGGCGCTTTGATAGAGACTGGGGCGGTAGGAAGTCGTCCACGCCTGGGGCTGCGGCAGGCGGTCATCGCCGAGCGCCTGGAAGGCATCGAACGCCGGGACGAAGCGGCTGGCGAAGACATGCACGCGCGTGTCCACGCCGGCATTGCCGACGTGGAAGACGAGCACGGATTTCTCCGGCGTGTTATCGCGCGCCGGAATTTTTCCCTTCACCATGGTGGTGACGGCAAGCGGCGCGGGATTCGATAGTTCCATCGTTAGCGCGCTGTTCACGAGCGTGCCCGTCACCGTCTCGCCTTCGCCGACGCGGATGATGGTGGAGGATAGTGTGGGTGCGAGTTCCACGGCGTATTCGCCAGGTGTCAGGCCGGTGATGGTGACAAGGCCGCCTTTCACCGTGGCACCGGCGGAGGCATCGCGCACGGGCGCACCGTTACGGAGTTCCAGCACGCTCACATCGCCGGCGACAGGCTCGGCATTGCCGCGCCACGCGATCTGCACCGGCTCGCCGGCCTTCACATTCACCGCGCTGGGCAGCGAGGCCCATGTGCGCGGCACGCTGAACTGCCGCTCCACGCCGGTGGCACTGCGGGCGGTGAAGCTGGCGAGACCCTCCAGCGTGCCGAGTTGAATCGCTCCCGTGGCATCGGTCTTTAGCGTAAAAGTCTTCACTGTTGTGAAATCGTGATGCAGCACAGTGACGACCACTTCGCGGTCCCCGCGCTGCTCGCCGGTTCGTCCGCGTTCCTCCAGAATGAACTGGCCGTCGGCGAATGTGAGGTGCGGGTCGCTGGTCTGCTCAGTGAGCGTGATGCCATTCACCTTGATGGAATCGCCCGCGCTGAGTTTCACCGGCTGGCCGGTGCCCAGCGCTTTCACCTCCGCCTCCAGTGAGTAACTCAGCGAGGCAAGGCGGTCGGGCACGGTGAATTCGATGACACTCTCCGTGTCCTCCGCGAGCTGCGGGCCGACCGGTTTGCCGTCTTTATCCTTCTGGCCGAATTCGTAAACATTCGTGCTCGGGATGCCATCGAGCGACTGCGAGGAAATGGTGAGCCGCACTTTCTCCAGCGCGCCGAGAATGGTCGGCTTGCCATTGAGCAGGAGCGCCGGGCGAATGCCGAGCTTCGCCGTTAGGCCTGGCAGCAGCGACTCCCGCGCAACGTGGAAGCCGGCCTTCAATTCGTATGCCTCGCCCGCGAGGCTCACCTTCTCCAGCGTGGTGAATCCGCTGCCATCGCCGAGCACCACATTCTGCTCGCCGGGGCGCTCGCTGAACGGAATGAGAATGCCGCCGCCCTCGCCGGAATCAAAGCGCCGCGTGCCGAGCTGAGCGAAGCTCTTCTCCACCGGCTTCATGTTTTCATCGAACACGCGGACGACGGTGCCCGCCGCGTTGTTCTCCGTGAGATGCCGCAGACCACCTTTGCGAATGAGCGCGCGGCTGCTCTTCCCGCCGCCGATAAATTCCACGATCCACACGCCGCGTTTTCCTTTCAGTT
>JANNVM010000627.1:0-6937 GCA_031414455.1 Verrucomicrobiota bacterium | reverse complement strand
TGTAGATGCGGCCTTTATTCAGCGTCTCACTAATCTCTATCGCCAACAGCTCCAGCCCCAAACTAAAATTTTGGACTTATGGTTGATCTCATCCTCGTCCGTGGTGCGCCAGTCTCCATCCGCAGGCACCTTGATCTCGTCTGCAGCGCCGGGCTTCTTTGCCTGCTTCCTGTTAGGCACGGGAGAAGGCTTCTTCTGGATTAGCTTGTCGAGTTTTGAGGAAGGCATGGATGGAATGAAAAGGAGCGATTTCTGGAGCAGTTGCGAAACCTATGAACCCTGATTCCTGCCTGTCCAAGTCTTTGCTTATTGAACTCACATTTAGAATCTAGACCCTTAGCGAGCACCGGAACGCCCTGGCGGCGTAGTAAGACTGCGCGCCGTTGTGACCCACGAAAACGCGGCCGTAGCGGCGATCACCATAGAGTGCACCGCCGAGTTTCCGTATATCAGCAGGTGTTTTCACCCAGCTCGACGTCTTCGTATCGAAATCTCCAAGTGTCTGCAGTTCCAGATACTCTTCCTCCGTCAAAAGCTCAATGCCCATGGCCGCGGCCATATCCATCGCGGTATTGTCCGGTCTGTGTTCTTTTCGAGACTCAAGTCCTTCACGGTCATAACAAACGCTCGTGCGGCCTTTTGGAGTTTCCGCGGAACAGTCATAGAAAATGTATTCGCCGGTCTTTTTGTCATGGCCCACCACATCCGGTTCCCCGCCGGTTCTTTCCATTTCGTTGAGTGACCACAGTTTCCCGGGACTGGCTTCCAGCCTTGCCTCCACCTTAGCCCACTCCAGACCTTTGTGGCGGTTCATGGTTTTCTCAAAACGGGCTTTCAATATACTGACAAGTTCTGCGCGCTGTTTTGGCGACAATTCCTTTTTATTGCTGGAGTTCTTGTTCATAATCTGGACGGTCGCGGGTTTCGCCGCGGGTAGAATTACGTCATCGGCGGGAACGGGCAAAGCCTTTCAGAATCCAGCCGCCCGGCTGACGCAAACCTCCCCCGGCAGGCGATCAAGGTTCTGCCCGCTGGCGGGGCGGAGGATGTGTTTCAGGCGGCGGGCCACTTCAGGATTCTCAAACGCCTGCAACCAGGACGGTGGCGGGCTTCACCGGCAGGGTGCATCATCTCGACGCCCGGGTCGGCGGCACTTACCGGATGTCGTTCACCAGTTTCACCGCCGGCCCGAGCCATTCCTTCGGCGGCACCTGCACAGCGCTAACGCCGCCCCGGCGCATTCGCTGCACTGACCCCGGGTTACCCGCCCGTTACTTTCACTTTCATGCCAACAGTGGCCGCATTGTAGAATTGCCGCACCACCTTCTTGTCCATCCGGATGCACCCGTGACTTGCAGCGTAGCCCGGAAGGAATCCCTGATGCATTCCGATGCCAGTCCATGTTAGTCGCATCCAGTAGGGCATCGGTGCCGGCTTGTAGCGGCCGCCGGAAGGGACGCGTGAGCGGGGAGTGGCGTCGCGGTTTACCACCCTGCCGCGCGCATCCTCCACGTGGCCGTAGCGGGTGGAATACTTGTCCCGCACCTTTTCGAGGATGCGGTAATTTCCGTCAGGAGTCCGGTGTCTTTCATCGCCGGAGGAGATGGCCGCGACGCCGATCCTGTTGCGCCCGCGGTAAAAGGTGGCGACCTGGCGTCTGAGGTCCACCTCCATCCATGCCTTTCCTCCGGCATGGGTGTCATGCCAGTACGATCCGTGTCCCCCGAATGCCCGCTGCACTTGCGGGACGACACTGCAGGAGCAAAGAGCACTCAGCATGACTGCGGCAAAAATGACGGCTAATTGGCGACAGGTCATAGCTAAGACGAAGGATGAGGTGAGAGCCAGCCGGCGGTGTGCCAGACGAGGCTTTTCCCGGGACAAGGTCGGCAGGTGAGTGGAACTGGCAAGATTGATCGAAGGGTCATGAAAAAGGCTGTGGCCCAACTCCTGCATTTCCCGGGCCTGGGGGCATCACGGATAAGCTGCGGACCTTTGGTCTCTCCATTCTGCGGAATTCGGAAGGTGACCGGTTTGAGCCGGGTCGTACAATAGCCGGCCGGCTCCAACGAAGTCCGGCACGCCAGGCATATCCATGTGCTGCGGGAGATGCACCGTGAATTGAGCACTCCCGCGCCGACCACGTTTTCACACAAGTGCCGTTTGCGCTTTCGCCCTGACGTCTGTGGTTGTTGACGGGCTCCGCGTTCGCACTTCCTCCGCTAAGCCGTGGCGTGCGCGCCCTCACTTCATGCCTGCCCCCACCGCGCTCCCCATCTGGAAAATCCACGCCGGCATCCTGCGTACGCTGCAGGGTGGCCGTCGCCTCGTACTCGTCGCACCGACGGGCTCGGGCAAAACCACGCAGGTGCCGCAGATGCTGCTCGATGCAGGGATCGCGGGCGACAAAATGATCGTGGTGCTGCAACCCCGGCGTGTGGCGGCCCGCACGGTGGCGACGCGGGTGGCTTGGGAGCGGGAGGGGAAGCTGGGGGCGGAGGTTGGGTATCAGATTCGGTTTGATGATCACACCAGCACCGGCACCCGCATTTGTTTTGTCACTGAGGGTATCCTGCTGCGCTGGCTCCAGGATGACCGAACGCTGACAAACATCGGAGCGGTGGTCTTTGATGAGTTCCACGAGCGGAACCTGCTCAGCGATGTCGCGCTGGCGCTGGTGAAGCACTTGCAGCAAACGCAGCGGCCCGATTTGGTTATGCTCGTGATGTCCGCCACGCTCGATGCGGAGCCGGTGGCGGCTTATTTGGATCAGTGCCCGATCCTGATCTCCGAAGGGCAAAGTTATCCGGTGGAGGTGAGCTATCTTTCGATGCCTGATCAGCGCCCGATCACGGTGCAAGCGGCGGAGGCGGTGGAGCGCATCATCCATGGCGAATCGCCCGGCGACATTCTCGTTTTCATGCCGGGGCGAGGTGAAATTAACGGGACCCTCGACGCACTGCGCGGCCTTAGAACCCGGGAGCGGTTGGCCTGCATCCCTTTGCATGGCGAACTCGAGCCGCAGGAGCAGGACCGCGCCTTTGCACCGAACGCGCTGCGCAAAGTGATCGTCGCCACCAACGTCGCCGAGACCAGCATCACCATCGACGGCATCCGCCACGTCGTGGACAGCGGCACCGCTCGCGTGGCTCGTTACGATGCGGAGCGCGGCATCGGCACGCTCTTGCTGGAGCCGATCAGTCGCGCCAGTGCGGATCAGCGCAAAGGCCGCGCGGGTCGCACTGCGCCGGGCACCTGTCATCGCTTGTGGACCGTGATCGGCCACAAGGATCGCGAGGAACGCAACACGCCGGAGATTCAGCGCAGTGACCTCGCCGAAGTTGTGCTGCTGCTGCACTCGTTAGGCATCCGGGAAGCCGCCGCGTTTGACTGGCTGGACAAACCCGATCCGCAGGCCGTCGAACGCGCCGAGCGCCTGCTCAACATGCTCGGGGCTTTGCTCGATGCGGACCTCACGCCCATCGGTCGCCAAATGCTGCGCCTGCCCATGCACCCGCGCTACTCGCGCATGTTGATCGAGGCCAGCCAGCGCGGCTGCGTGCCCGATGCCGCCTTGTGCGCCGCTTTGGTTAGTGGCCGCGATTTGCTCGCGCGCCTCGACCGCGATGATGCCGAAACCAAAGCCGCCCGCGAAATGTTCGAGGACAGCGGGGACTCCGATTTCATCACGCTGATGCGAGCCTACGACTTCGCCAAAGTGAACGCCTTCAGCTTTGATCGCTGCCGCAGTTACGGCATCAATGCCCAGGTCGCCCGCCAGGTGGAGCAGACTTTTCTGCAAATCCTGCACGCCGCCCACCAGCAGCGCCTTTACGACCGCGATGCCGCACCCGCCAGCCCGTCAAAGAACCACGAAGCCCTGCTGCGCTGCCTCATGGCCGGCTTCGTCGATCAACTCGCCAAACGCCGCACTCCCGGCAAGCCCGAGTGCGATCTCACCGATCAACGCCAGGGCCAGCTCGTGCGCGAAAGCGTGGTGCAGGACGCCGCCTGGTTCGTCGCCGCCAATCTGCGTGAAACACCGTCGCGTCAGATCCTGCTCAGCCTCGCCACCGCCGTGCAGCCCGCGTGGATCGCTGAAATATTTCCCCAGCATCTGAGCACCACCGCGGAGCACCTCTTCGATGCTCAAAACAAGCGTGTCGCCGCCATGAAGCTCGTGCGTTATCGCGATCTCGTCATTGATCAAAAATCTCAGCAGCGCGACCTCGATCCCGTCGCCAGCGGACGCTGCCTCGCCGAAGCTCACCACTCCGGAGCCTTCAATTTGCCGCTTCTGGATCATCGGCTGAATCAGTTCATCGCCCGCGTGGACCTCGTCCACAGCACCCTGCCCGAACTCGAGTTCGCCCCCTTCGACGAAGCCGCCATCACCGCCAGCCTCGCCCGCGCCTTCACCGGGCTCACCACCGTAAAAGAAGCCCAGGCTGCGCCCCTCCTCCCCGCCTTCCATCAGCACCTGGAAAAAGGCCAGGTCAGCTGGCTGGATGAACTGGTGCCCCTCTCCCTCCCCTGGCCCGGTGGCGGCACGATCAAGATCAGCTACGTCAACGACAGCCCCGAAGCCCAGGTGAAGCTCCAGGAATGCTTCGCCCTCAAAGAACACCCGACGCTCTGCGAAGGCCGACTCCCTGTGCAACTCCAGCTCTGCACGCCCGATGGCAAACGTCTGGCTACCACGAGTGATTGGCCAAGCTTCGTAGTCCGCGAATGGCCGAAGCACCGGCAGGCGGTGGCGAAGAAGTTTCCGAGCGTGATGTGGAGGTAGAGATTGTGAAAACTCCGGTCAGAGAATTCAAACCGGTCCCCGTGTTCTGTGGGATTCACAAAAGGCTTGCTTTCTTTCAGGAGGAATTCGAACGGCAGCGCCCGTTGAGTTTCAGTCCCGATAGCGCCCTGCTTGCGACGATGGATGCCGTGCATCGCCTGCACTTATGAGACCTTTCACTGCTTCGTACCGGTCTCGGCGGCTTCGGTGCGGACTGGCTCTTTCCGCAGCTTCCGCCGTCGAATTCTCCGCTCGTTGAACACGTCGTCCTCAAGGGCACGGAGGAGGATTCTCCGGTACGGTGAGCCCCCGGATCGGTCGTGTTCCCGGGAGGAGTCCGGGTTCCGGCAGGTCTTCCGCTTCAGCTGATCGGGGCGCGAGCCGTCGGACGAGTTGACAACGGAATCGCAGCCCCCCCCAGCCGCGGGACGAGGGACTACAGCAGCTCGCTAATAACGGATCCTTGCGGGAGCATGGTTACCGGGCGTCCATTGCTGTTGAACACGGCCTTCGGGTCAAGACCGAGAGCGTGGTATACGGTAGCCGCAAAGTCCGCGATGGATACCGGGCGCTCCGCCGGGGTCGCTCCATACTTGTCACTGGCGCCGATCACCATCCCGGTCTTAACACCCCCGCCGCCCATGGTTAGACTGAAACAACCACCCCAGTGGTCGCGCCCCGGGCCCCGGGCATCCTGGTTGAGTTTGGGCGTTCGCCCGAACTCACCCGCGGTGATGACGAGTGTCGTCTCCAGCATTCCGCGATCGTCGAGATCGTTGAGAAGCGCGGAATAACTGCTGTCATAGATTGGCAACTGCTGGTCCAGATGTGGAAAGATGCCCCAGTGATGATCCCATGCATAAATCCCTGTATCCACATAACCGAGGACGGTTACGAATCGGACGCCCGCCTCTACGAGACGGCGCGCCAGGAGCATTCCCTGCCCGACGCGATTGCGTCCATAGGCGTCCCGAAGCTTGTCAGGTTCCTTTGACAGATCGAATGCGTCTTTTGCTTTGCGCGACGTGGAAAGGCTGAGAGCCCGCTCCCTGTAATTGTCATGCTCACGGGCAAATTCGAGCTGCTTTTCCTGATCGGCCTGGAAGCGATCGAGCGACCGCAGCAGGCTGCTCCGGTCGGCCATGCGAACGGGGTCGATGCCGTCCGCCGTATCAAACGCCGTGACCGAGAAATCCGGGGCATTCGGATCCTGGTCGAGCAGGAACGGATCGTAGGCACGACCGAGATATCCGCCGTAACCGGGGGCTGTATGGGCCGGGTGCTTCATGTCTCCAATGTGCACAAACGGGGGGACGGGAGCCTGCTGCTTCTGCTGCAGGGACAGGACGGCACCCATTCCCGGTGCCTGCAGGTTCTTGTCCATTGGGCTCCCGCACATAATGTCCACATCGCCGACACCATGATCGGAGTTGAACGAATACATGGAGCGAATCAGGGAGAACTTGTCGGCGCACCTGCGAAGCTTGGGCAGGTGCTCGCACAAGTGCAGCCCGGGAATGTTCGTTGGGGCCGGATTATACTTCCCTCTGATTTCAGCCGGCATGTCCGGCTTCATGTCATACATATCGAGGTGGCTGGCGCCGCCCTGGAGAAACATAAATATCACGTTGATCTGCTTCCTGCCGCTACTCGATCCTTCCATCGCCAGCACTTCGGACAACGAAAGCCCAAGCGGAGAGATCGCCCCGACGGACAGCCCTCCGATTTTGAAGAAATCCCGCCGGCGCATCGTTTTATTGATAGTGATTTGATTGCCTCCGCGCGGACAACTGCACCGCCGGGTTCACGGAGTTCGAACACTTTCCACATTCATCAGTGGGCGACAAGCGGGATATGAGGGCATTGCGGCTGTCGATCTCCGGCGGCTGAGTAGCTTAGTCTTTTGGGTTGGATGGCCAGTGCTTCCCGGGGCGTTATTCCATGTGTGGTCGCCCGCCTTGTCAGGAGAATTGCGCTCCACGAGTTCCTTGACGGCGGGCAGGTAGTTGTCGTCACCCGTGGACAGCAGAAAAAGGCCGCCGAAAAAACCGGGGTTCTTGAGGTTTTCGGGCCGCATCACAAACTCGGCGGCCTGGCGGACGATCGCATCCGACTTCCTGCAGTTCAGCGGCCACGTCCTGCTGTAGG
>JANNVM010000626.1:0-1607 GCA_031414455.1 Verrucomicrobiota bacterium | reverse complement strand
GCGCCATCCCTACCTCTATCTGGTTTTGATGGGGCGCGGTGCGGCGTGGAGCTTTCACCGGTTCGGACGGCCCGGAAATTGTTTTGTCTGGCAGGAATCCAAGATGGGTTTATAATTACCATAATTCAATCCCGCCACCACCATGTCGTATCACGTCCTTCACGTCATCCAACACGGGGCGATTCTGGGCAAAGACCGCGGTTTCCTCACCTGCCGCCCGCCGGTAGAGAGCGGACTTCCCGAAAAGCGAATGCCGCTGGAGGACATCCGGGCGGTCATCATCGCGGCGCGTGGGGTGACGCTGACTTCCAATGCCATCGCCGCCCTGCTGGAGGCGGAGGCCATCATTCTCCACTGCAACGAGAAGTACGAGCCTTGTGGCATCACCGCGCCCCTGCCGCGCATCATTGATACCCGCACGTTTCTCAACCAGACCAGTCGCCCGGCGCGGCTGAACCAATCCATTTGGAACCGGCTGCTCATGGGCAAGACGCGGAATCAGCAGGGCGTGCTGCGGCAGCATGAGCAGTTCTCCGCCTACCTGGAGCGGGCGCTCAAGACGAAGAAGATAGACGAAGGGAACTGCGCGCGGAAATACTGGCAGCTTTACTTTCCCAGCATCGGCTGGGGCGGCACCTCGCGGGACCGCAAGCAGGACACGCCGCCCAACCGGATGCTCAACTACGGCTACACCGTCCTCGCTACGCTCTGTCATCGCGCGCTGCTGGTGCATGGGCTTAGTCCGCTGCTCGGTGTAGGACACCTGCCGCGCTATCGCTCCGCGCCTCTGGTCTATGATCTCATGGAGCCGTACCGTCCATTCGTGGACTGTATGCTGGCGGAGTTCATGGTCGGAGAGGAGATCACCGAAGAGAAATGGGCGCGCTACATCGGCGGGCAGTTGCGCGATCATCGGGTCTATCACGAACGCTTTTCGCTCAAACTCATGGATGCGCTCGACAAGTCGGCCTCCACCCTGGCGCGTTGCTACGCGGACCTGAGCGTGGAGCCGCTATGGGTGCCCGCTCTCGCCGCCTGACCGATGCTTTCACTCGACAAACGATCTCCTTTCAAAATGGGCTGGCTCCTCGTTATGTTCGATCTCCCTGTGCTGACTAAAAAGCAGCGCAAAGCCGCCGCGGACTTCCGCAACGGGCTCCTCGATGACGGCTATTTCATGGTCCAGTACAGCGTCTATGCCCGTGCCTGCACCGATTTGGATCGCATGGATAAACACCGCGAGCGGCTCAAGGGATTCGTGCCCGATGCGGGCAACGTGCGAATCCTTTTCCTGACCGACTGGCAGTGGACCAAAGGAGAATGTCTCACCGGCAAGGACTACGACGTCGGCAACAGACAACTGGAACTCGAACTTCCGGCCCAGGCGGAGTTTTGGTGAGAGAGAAAATGGGAGCCAACCGGACGTGCGAGGCAGTGGTCCGGTTGGCTCCCGATCAGTTAAGACTTCTGAATTCGTTCCCGGCGAGGATGGATACAGAGGGGTTAACTCTGTGCCGGTGAGGCACTTTTGTCAAACGTACTCTATCCACCCCCGCCGGGAGGGGAAGTCAAAACCTTTAGAGAGCCGAGCCCCTGCCCGGTGAAAC
>JANNVM010000625.1:0-1549 GCA_031414455.1 Verrucomicrobiota bacterium | reverse complement strand
ACCTCCAGCTCCGGCGGACTGGGAGTGCTGGCCAACGACACCGGTCTCGCTCCGCTCACCGCCGCAAAGGACACCAATCCCGCCCATGGCAGCATTGTCTTTAACAGCGACGGCACCTTCCTCTACACGCCGGTGGCCAATTATAACGGCCCGGACAGTTTCACCTATCACGCCGTGGATCCCACGGGTAATTCCGCGCCCGCCACGGTCACGCTCAACATCGCCGCCGTGAATGATGCGCCGGTGGCGGTAAACGACAGCCATTCCACCACCGAAGACATCCCGCTCACGGTGAACGCTCCGGGATTGCTGGCGAATGACACCGATGCGGACGGCAACACCCTCACCGCCGCACTGCGTTCGCCTCCCGGCAAAGGAAATGTCACCGTGAACGCCAACGGCAGTTTTACTTACACGCCAAATTCCAACGCGAACGGTGCAGACTCGTTCACCTACCGCATCAACGACGGCACGGCAAACTCCGCGGACGCCACCGTGAGCCTGACGGTGAATCCCGTTAACGATGCTCCCATCGGTGCGGCGGATGCCTACCGCACGCCGGTGAATACGCCGCTCGTTGTTACCCTCACCGATCCAGCCGGTCAGCCCACCACGACGGAAACACTGGTGGCCGCCGGTTCTCCCGTGCCTCCCGGCGACCCTGCCGAAGCTGATCTGCCGGTCTGGCGTTTCCTCGACAATGGCACCGATCAGGGCACCGCATGGCGCACGCCTGCTTTCGATGATTCCTCGTGGTCCACCGGCAAAGCGGAACTCGGTTATGGCGATGACGGTGAAGGCCGTCCGGAGCGTACAGTGGTGGGATTTGGCGGCAACATCAGCGCGCGGTATGCGACGACTTATTTCCGCACCACGTTCCAGGTGGTGGACAAGTCCGCGCTCTCCGGTCTTGCTCTGCTGCTGATGCGTGATGACGCCGCGGTGATTTACCTCAACGGCACGGAAATCTACCGGGATCAGATTGCTAACGGTTTTCCAGGCCTCCCGGCCAACCCGGCTTTCGATGCCTTTTCCAACGGCACCATCAGCAACGCCGACGAGGCCGCCCTGCGCGATCTGACAACTTTCATGACGGCCAGCGCCGCACAGTATCTGGTCGAGGGAACCAACGTCCTCGCCGTGGAAATTCATCAGGCTACCGCCGCCAGCACTGACGTCAGTATGGATCTGCAACTGACCGCGCAGCGCGGCCCGTATGCCGGAGTGCTCTACAATGACTCTGATCCCGACGGCACGACGCCCACCGCTCAGATCGTCACTCCGCCGGCCAGCGGCAATCTTTCGCTCAATGCCAACGGCACCTTCACTTACACACCGGCCGCCGGGTTCACGGGCCTCACCACATTCGTTTATCGCGCCACGGACGGCGTGCTCGTTTCCGCCAATACCACGGTCACGATCACCGTCGCCTCCGCCGGCAATGCGCCTCCGCTCGCCGGCAATGACGCGTATTCCACGAACGAAGACACGCCGCTCAGCGTCAGTGCCCCCGGCCTGCTCACCAACGACAGCGATCCGGAAAACGGCG
>JANNVM010000624.1:0-2047 GCA_031414455.1 Verrucomicrobiota bacterium | reverse complement strand
GCCATGCCGGACACCGGCTTCTACCACCACCCCTACTTCCAGGACCAGGGCTACAACTTCCTCGGCATTGCCGCCCCGGATGTCACCGACTACGCCAGCGACAGCCACGGGCACGGCACCGGCGAATGTGCCAACCTCTTCGCCACCGCCCCGGACATCAACTTCATCGGCGTCAAAATGGGCCCGAACCTCACGCTCGCCTTCAAGACCGCGACGGAACTTCGCCCGCAGGTCATGACCAACAGTTGGGGCTACAGCGTGGATGTCCCCGGCAGCACCATGCCCAACTTCCTCAAGCCGCTCTACCTCGCCGTCCTCGATGCCGTCGCCCGCGGGATCACCGTGTGCTTCTCCGCCGGCAACGGCCACTTCGGCTTCCCGGGCAGCATGCCGGAAGTCATCAGCGTCGGCGGCGTCATCGTGGATGCCGCCCTCAACTACTCCGCCACCAAATACACCAGCGGCTTCGATTCCACTTGGTTTCCGGGCCGGCGCACGCCGG
Source organism: Verrucomicrobiota bacterium (assembly GCA_031414455.1). Classification (GTDB taxonomy): domain Bacteria; phylum Verrucomicrobiota; class Verrucomicrobiia; order Verrucomicrobiales; family V1-33; genus V1-33. The sequence continues at coordinate 1,545 of JANNVM010000624.1, read as the reverse complement.
ATGTGTGTGGACTCTGCGGGGAACTGCCCTCCGCGGACTACATCGTGCTCCCTGTGCAAAGTGGCGCCGGTCTGGAAAAACTGGGCGGCTGGGGCGCCTTCAGCGGCACCTCCGCCAGCAGTCCCATGGTCGCCGGCGTCTGCGCCCTGCTCAAACAGGCGGATCCTTCCCTGACCTCGAATGAAATCCGCAGCATCCTGCAGCACACCGCTCGCGACATCGTCGCCGGAACCAACGCCATGGGCAAAGCCGCCGTGCCCGGTCCCGATGGCGCCACCGGCTTCGGTCTCGTGGATGCCACGCGCGCCCTGGAAGTCGTCCTCTGATCACCGCGGAACACAGGGTTCGGGCTGGACGAGCCGGCCCGGACCCTCCATCCTCCCGGCATGAAACCTGACTCTGTCGCCTTCGAAATCATCCTCCGCAGCGGGGGCACCGGCCACACGCCCTCGGTGCATAACCTCAGCAAATTCCAGCCGGACCCGGAGGCCATCGTGAAGTGCCGCCGCTGGTTGAGCGAAAAGGGCATCACCACCGACGACACCGGATTCAGCCTGGCGTGTTCCGCGCCCGCGGCGGTTTTTGAAGCAGCCTTCAAGGTCAAGCTGCAGCCGGTTAAAGTCGGCCAGAGCCGGAAGTCATGGCGTCTCAAGGGAGCCGTCACCATCCCCGCGGAGCTGGATGCGCTCATCGAGGATGTCTGCCTGCAGCAGCCACCGGATTTTTTCCCGGCTCCCGCCCACACGCGTTGAGCGTCACGGCCCGCTGCTCATCAGCGCCTCTAGGCGCTTCACGGATACGGGTGCCGCCGTGCCCAGTTCCTGCGCGAAAATACTCACGCGATATTCCCCCAGCAGCCAGCGGAAGGCCTCGCGGTTCTCTGCAGGCACGGATTGTTCCCAGCCGATGAAGGGCGTGAGCAGCTTCGCTTTCTCCGCGTCTCTGGCCGGATGCGGCGCGGCGCGTTCAGCGCGCATCAGACCCCCTCTCTCCCCGTTCCGGATCTCGCCAATGACGCCACCCGAAAAAAGCAAATTCCTTTCAGGAGGAGGCGGAAGACCCGGCGGACTATCGGTGGAGCGGCTATGCGGAGGCGATGGCCGGAAAGGCCGCCGCGATGGAAGGGATCGCGCTGGTGACCGGGGCGACAGCGGAGCCGATGTTGGGCCGGGGGCTGGGCGAAGCCGCGCCGGTGGAGAATGGCGGGCAGCGCCAGCGCCGGCACTTGCGCGCGCTGGTGCATTATCGGCAGATGCTGGGCCTCGCCGGGCGTCCACGGGTGAAGGAAGACGGTACCGTGATCCGCCGGGGCGTGAGTGTGAAAGTGCAGGAGCGCCTGGCGCAGGATAGCGGCGTGCGGCGGGAGCAGTTGTTGAAGCGGGTACGGCACTTCACCGACGGCGTGGTGCTGGGCAGTCGGGAGTTCATCAACGGCTGGTTCGAACAGAACCGCTCGTGGTTCGGCGGGAAAAGTCAGGCGGAGCGCAAGAGCGGTGCGCGGAAGATCGGTAAAGACTGGCAGCAACTCTACAACCTCCGCCAGTT
>JANNVM010000623.1:0-5068 GCA_031414455.1 Verrucomicrobiota bacterium | reverse complement strand
GCTCGTCGAGGATCACGCTGACACTGCGGTAAACCTGATAAGATTGCTGCAGAACCGCGGGTATGAAGTCAACGCTGCCCGCAGTGTTGCGGAAGCCAAAGCCTTAATGGAATCCTCCGCCTCCGACGTGATCCTCAGCGATATTGGGCTGCCCGACGGGCAGGGATTGGAACTGATGCAGCCGTTTCTCACATCAGCGCAGGGGCGGCCGGCGGCCGGGATTGCCCTCAGCGGGTACGGGATGCCGGAGGACGTCCGGCGCAGTCGCGATGCGGGATTCACTCACCATCTGACGAAACCCATCGACATCGCGCAGTTGGAGAAAGCGCTCGCCGCGATTGCTGAGGAATTGGCCCCGCTTTGACGGGCGTCTTGCAGCGAGTGGATTGCAGACTGCATCGCCGGACGCCGTGACCATTGCGAAACTTGGAGGGAACGGGCGGGTACGATTTTTGCATGACGTTGTCTTTTCCAATTGCCCATGAGACTGCAAACGCTTCACGACCTCTATATTCACGAGCTTCAGGATCTTCACAGCGCCGGGATGCAACTAAAAACAGCGCTGCCCAGAGCGATTCGCGCGGCCGTCAGTGATGATCTGAAGGAATCCCTCAAGAATCACCTCGAGACCGAAAAGCTGCATGTAGAGCGGCTCAATACCATCTTGAAGAAACACGGGTCGAAGCGTGAAGACGAGAAGTGCCGGGGGATGGAGGGGTTGATAAGAGAATATGCGGGCATTCTGAGCAATGATGCCTGCGACGAAATCTACGACCTCGGTATTATCGCGGCGTGTCAGCGGGTCGTGCATTATGAAATTGCAGGATACGGCACCGCGCGGGCCTATGCTGAACGATTGGGTGAGGAGGAGGATGCCATTCTTCTGGCGGAGACGCTGGAGGAGGAAAGCACCGCGGATGATGAGTTGAGCAGCATCGCCATTATGCTCCAGAGCCAGTGCGAGATTACTTCCGGCGAATACGCGAGTCATGAGTGCGGTGGATCAGGGACTCACCGCACCCGGAAGAGAAAAGCGGCGATGGCCCACTAAACGTCCCCCGGGCTCTCATCTGGCGAAGCCGGTCGTGAGCACCTTCCGGCACGCTTCCCGCAGGCGTGAGATGAGCCTCCGCTCTACCCTGATTTTTACCCCGCGTCCCCAAAATATGAAAACCGAAATGGATGTCATGCCGGTCACCGATGTTCCCCACGACAGGGATGACGTGCTCGATATTCTCGAAGACCTCGTTGAGGTCGCCCGTGAGGAAGAGGAGAGTTTTCGCCATGCCGCGGAAAAGGTCGCCCGGCCTTTCATTCGAAACGGATTGAGTCATCTTCGCCACCGGCGCAGTGAATTCGTGCGTGAATTGGAGGGATTGGAGCGCATTTACGGCAAGACTGAGGTGCCTAACGCCGGTTTTATGGGCGGCGCATTCTCCCGCGCATGGATCGGCGTTCACTCTGAAGACTCTCCCCGCGACGACGCAGGGCTTTTGGTGGAAGTGGAGCGCGGCGAGGGCAGTGCATATGCAGCCTATCAGGAAGCACTGCAGCGCACCGGGCTCCCCGCCGGCGTTCGGGAGGCGCTGCAGAATCACAGCGCAGAAATTCTAAAAGCCCGCAATTCCCTGCACGAGTGGCAGCGCGATTGCGCCTGCAACTAACGAACAATGTCCGTCGCTCCGTCAAACGTCCAGCGATCAGCAAAGTTGGACACCCGTGAGCGACGACGCTCCGGGTGCGCGTGATCTTTCCGCCGCGGAAGCCGCAGTGCGGGTTGTTCTCCGCCGAACACGCCGGGCACGGCCCGTGCAATGTGATCGGGGAAAGTTATGAGCCTCGCATCGTCACCACCATGGACTCCAGTGTCCCCAATTGTCAGGAACACCCGGGAAACAAAACCCCGGGAGACCGCGCCCGGCGGTAAAGCACCGGTTGGTCATGCAGTAGCGATGTACGCAGGCGCCCTTGCCGGCAGCACGGTCGGTGCGGTGATCGGAGCCCTCTCGGGCCCGGCGGCTTTCTTCGCCGGTGCTGTTCTTGGGGGCACAGCCGGTGCCCTCTTCGCACGGCTTATTGATGCCGCACTGGAGCGTGGCGGCGGGGAGGAGCCCTACTACGCCTCGCAGTATGCTTTCGAGGACTTCGGCCCGGCCTATCGTTTCGGACACGAAACATTTTCACGCTATCGCGGCCAGGGGTTCGACGACGTGGAGCCTGAGCTTGAGAGCCTCTGGCATTCGCGGGGCGACGACCGTCAGCTAAGCTGGAGCAAGGCCAGAAATGCCGTGCGCCGGGTATGGTTTCGCAGTGCCGAAGCCCTCTCCGAAGATGCCGGAACCACGGCACGGTCCATGCAAACGTAAGTGCCTATGCAATCCACCATGCTCGCCGCCTTTGAAAGGAAACAGGCCGCCGAAAACCTGTTCCGATACCTCGATGCCAGAGGGGTTAAATCGGCGCTCGCGGACTTAACGTTCGAGCAGCCGGAAAACGCCATCCCGGCCGAGTTTGCCAAGTACCGGGTCATGATAGCAGAAGGAAATGAAAAAGTCGCCGTGGATGCCCGCGCGGCATGCCGATGAGGGCGTGCGTCTCCTCGAACCCGCAGTTCATTGTCCCGACTGCGGGTCTCTGAACGTCATCTATCCAAATTATCCCCGCAATTTTCCGATCCCTTTTCTCTTTCGTCTGATGGTGAAGATGCACTGGCTGGACGGAAAGTACTGCTGCATGGCCTGCCGGAATGAATTGTCGCCGCGCCGGGAGGCCTGAAAGCCAGGCCGTGTGCGAAGTCCGCTGAACATCGCGGTTCCGCCTCCCGCCTTGCTTCAACCATGCTGCTGGATGGCTGCGTGGGGATCTGTCGCGTGACGCAGGCAGTGAGAGCAGCAATAGATCTTCCCCTCCGACTCTTCGCCGTGCCCAATGATGCGGCAGCCGCAGTGAGAGCAGAGCGGTGCGAGGTGGTGAATCGCGCACTCAAAACTGTCAAAGACATGAGTGCGTCCGGCCATGATCACTTCAAAGGCCTCCGCATAATCGTTACCGCAGGTTTCGCATCGTTTTTTCATGGTAAGGTGAATGCCTGCAAAGAGTATGCCCGGTTCGCACAACAATTGAGCGCTCACTGAGCGGGTTGCGTCACGGGTTACGGCATCGCGCGTTCCTCCAGCCGCTCCCAGGCGGCGCGGGATGCCTCGCGGGCTTTTTCCCACGGAACCGGACTGCCCTCGGCCTCAAATTCCTCCTGCAGGTCCTCCTCCACGTCATCAAAGCTGTTCTCTGCGCCGAGACGAATAAAGCCTTCGAAACCGATTCGGTAAGCGGAGGCGTAACGCAGGTAATCATCATTGCCGGCGAAGGGCTGCTCGTCGTGAGCGACTTCCCAATAGGCCTCTTCATCCTCGGCATCGAATTCAACATTTTCCTGAAGCGATGAAATGTCCTTAGTGCCGGCGTCCGGCTTGCTGTCCATCCGGCCCGCGGGCATTTCCATATCTGATGCGGCTTCATCACCGTTCCCCGGGGATGGCCGGGCGGATTCCCTGACTTCATGTCCGTGACCTTCGTCTTGCGGTCGGGGCGGAAGGTTGCGGCTGGATTTAGCGGGTGGTTCTGCGATCATGGCGTGAGTAGATGAGTGGAGTTAAAAACGCCCGGCCCGGCCCGCTGGCGAATCATCGCGTATCGCTGCGCTGCCAAGTCAGGTCAGGGTTATCCCGTGCAAATTCCGTGCGCAGTGCGTTCGCCGGGAAAAATGCGCCGGGGAGGCGACAGAAGCATTGCAGGAATCCAGCGCAGGGATTGCAAAAACACTCTCACGAACCCGCTGCCCGCAGTCGTCGTGGTAACGCCGGAAACCGGGCCCGGTCCGGCTTCCGGCTCATGCAATTCGCCTGATTCTGTTCTCCCTGAATTTCTTCTTTGGCATTTCACGGAAAAATCCGGTGGCGCGCGAAAAGGAGCATGATCCGGGATATGGATGACTGCCGGCCACACGGGACGTCATGGTACCGCGGAGGGCGGTGCCGGGATCGCCCCGGCTCTGGACGTGACCGCCCCCGTGTCCCGCCGTTTGCGCCGTGACGTCTGGATTCTCCGCATCCGAAGGTTCAGCATCTCAATAAAAATAGAGAACCCCATCGCGAAATAGATGAATCCCTTGGAGATGTGTTGCCCGAATCCGTCGGCAATGAGCGTGACGCCGATGAGCAGCAAAAAGCCCAGTGCGAGAAGTTTCACCGTTGGATGCCGGGTTACAAAGTCGCTCACTTTTTTGGCAAAAACCATCATGACCCCGATGGCAACGACAACCGCAGCGATCATGATCTCAAAGCGATCCACCATGCCGACGGCGGTGATGACGGAATCGAGCGAAAAAACCGCATCGATGAGAACGATTTGGACGATGACACTGAAGAGAGAAGGGTGTCCCGTGCCGGCGGCGGCGTTGTCGTTACTTTCCATCTTGTTGTGAATTTCACGGGTGGCTTTCCATAGCAGGAACACTCCTCCCAGAATCAGGATCAGGTCGCGGCCTGAGATTTCGTTGTCCATTATGGTGAAAAGCGGTGCGACAAGCCGGGTCATCCACGCGAGCGAAAAGAGGAGCCCCGCACGCATGAACATTGCCAGCGCCAGTCCGATCGTGCGCGCTCTGGTCTGCAGTTTCTCCGGAAGCCTCCCTGCGAGGATGGAAATGAAAACGATGTTATCGATTCCGAGGACCAGTTCAAGCAGGGTAAGCGTGGCGAAAGCGATCCACGCATGGGGGTCAGAGAGCAGGTCCATTGGATAGAGATGAGTATAGGCTGGGCAGTGGCGGAACAAACCATCCCGTTGCACGCAGCGTGCGCGCCGGCATGCGGTCGGGACCACGCTTTCACGCGCACCCGCCCGGAGGCGGACTCTGTGGTTCGAAAGATGCAGTTCATCAATCGTTTCGTCAGCCGCGAGGAACTGGTGCGGCTCATTGCCGGAGCGGATATTTACACCACGCCCTATCTGAACGAGGCGCAGATCACGAGCGGCACGCTAGCCTATGCGTTTGGCATGGGGAAGCCGG
>JANNVM010000622.1:0-5591 GCA_031414455.1 Verrucomicrobiota bacterium | reverse complement strand
CATCAGGTTCTTGATGCGGACGTTCGCGAAGGTGCCGCGCGTCATGATGCGGTCATTGCCCCGGCGCGAGCCGTAGCTGTTGAAGTCCACGGCTTCCACGCCGTTTTCCTGGAGGAATTTTCCGGCGGGCGAACTCTTCTTGATCGCGCCGGCGGGCGAGATGTGGTCGGTGGTCACGCTGTCGCCAAAGATGCCGAGCGCGCGGGCGCCGGTGATGGGCTTGATGCTGCCGGGTGTCATCGAGAAGTTCTCGAAGAACGGCGGCTCCTGGATGTAGGTGGAGTTCGTGTCCCACTCATAGACGTGCCCGACGCTGCCAGGGATTTCGTTCCACTTGGGATTCTGTCCCGCAAAGTCGGTGTAGAGCTTCTGGAAAACCTCCGGCGACAGCGCGCTGCTCATGGCGGCGGCGATTTCTTCGCTGCTGGGCCAGATGTCGGCGAGCATGACGGGCTGGTCGTTGGCATCGAATCCAAGCGGCTCCTGCGTCAGGTCAATGTCCACGGTGCCGGCGATGGCAAAGGCCACGACGAGCGGCGGCGACATCAGGAAGTTCGCCTTGATGCTCTGGTGCACGCGGGCCTCGAAGTTCCGGTTCCCTGACAGAACACTGGCCGCGACGATGTCCTCGGCCTTCACGACATTCTCAATGCCGGCGTCGAGCGGGCCGCTGTTGCCGATGCAGGTCGTGCAGCCGTAGCCGACGGTTTGGAAGCCGAGCTTGTCGAGTTCCACCTGGAGCCCGGTTTTGGTGAGGTAGTCGGTCACCACGCGCGAACCAGGCCCGAGGCTGGTCTTCACCGACGGGTTCACTTTGAGTCCCTTCGCGTTGGCCTTCTGCGCCAGCAGACCGGCGGCGAGCATCACGCTGGGATTGGAAGTGTTCGTGCAACTGGTGATCGCCGCGATCAGCACACTGCCGTGCGAAATCGTGTCAGTGATGCCGCCCTTGGAGTCCACCACCACGTCCCACGCGGGATAGCCGGCTTCGTGCGGCGGGTTCTCCACCACGGCACCGACCCCGGCGAGCGAACTCAAGCCATCGGGAGCGTCAGGCACTTCATCCAATGATTCCGAAGCACCGGCGAGCTTCGCTTTGCCGTAACCGTCCGGCGCGGACGCGGTCAGGAGTTCATTCCACTTCGGTTTCAGCGCATCGAGGTCAATCCGGTCCTGCGGGCGCTTCGGACCGGCGAGACCGGGCTTCACGGTGGAAAGATCAAGCTCCACGACCTGCGTGTAATCAATCTCCCCGCTCTGCGGGATGCCCCACAGGCCCTGGGCTTTGTAATAATTCTCCACCGTGCCGCACAGCTCCGCGCTGCGGCCGGTGCCTTTAAGATAGGCGATCGTCGCCTCATCGATGCCGAAGAAGCCCATGGTCGCGCCGTACTCGGGTGCCATGTTGGCAATCGTCGCGCGGTCCGGCACACTGAGCGCCTTCGCGCCGGGGCCGTAGAATTCCACGAACTTGCCCACGACCTTCGTCTTCCGCAGCAACTCCGTGACGCGCAGCACGAGGTCCGTCGCCGTTACACCGGCCGCGAGCGCGCCGGTGAGATTCACACCCACGACCTCCGGCACGAGGAATGTCACCGGCTGTCCGAGCATTCCCGCCTCTGCCTCGATGCCGCCCACGCCCCAGCCCACGACACCGAGGCCGTTGATCATCGTGGTGTGCGAGTCCGTGCCGACGAGGCTGTCAGGATAATAAACGCCGCCTTTTTCCAGCACGCCCTTCGCGAGATATTCCAGATTCACCTGGTGCACGATCCCGATGCCCGGCGGCACCACCTTGAAGGTATCGAACGCCTGCTCGCCCCATTTCAGGAACTGATAACGCTCGCGGTTGCGGTGAAATTCCAAATCCAAATTCCGCCCCAGCGAATCCCCCGTGCCCGCGAAGTCCACCTGCACCGAATGGTCCACCACGAGGTCCACCGGCACCAGCGGCTCGATCATTTTCGGATTCTTCCCCATGCGATGCACCGCACTGCGCATCGCCGCGAGATCGACGAGCAGCGGCACGCCCGTGAAGTCCTGGAGCACGATCCGCGCGACCACGAACGGAATCTCATAGTCCCCCGGCGCCTTCGCATTCCAGCCTGCGAGGTTCTTTACATCCTGTTCCGTCACCTTCTTGCCGTCGCAATTCCGCAGCACACTCTCCAGCACGATGCGTATGGAAGTCGGCAGCCGCTCAAGGTTCGGCGCGACGCCCGACTCCTTAAGTGCAGGCAGTGAATAATAGGAGCCCTGGGATCCGGAACCGGTAGTGAATTGGCGAACGGTGGTATTCATGTCTGTGGGGGAAAGTTGTCTGTTCCATAGCCCCTTGGCGGAAGGGAATGCAAGGGGCGATGGCTGCAGTTCAGTGATCATCCTGTGCGCCCCAGGAAACCGTGGCAGTCTTCGACCTGTATCCCAAGTCCACTGCTAAAAGTGTTCGCCCTTTCTTCCAGTTGAACTGAACTCCCAACGAATCGCGGGGGCCATCACTTTCATTCGGCAGTTGCACCCAGCGTTCACTCTTGCCGTGAATCTGCTCAAGAATTGTGAGGCATTTCAGTAAAAGCGCGTGAGCTTCGCCGTGACTTATTTCACCTGAAGTAAATCCATGAGAAACCAGCCGGCCGTGTGCAAAGTTGAACTCACCCTTCAGTTTCACTGATCCGATCTTTAGTTCAGCATTGGCCTCTGTGTTTCCCACACCGGCGTCGGCTTTGATCGCGCTGATGGCGGGAAGCAGTTTCTTGATGGTTTCGTAGTCATCGCCAATTTTGACTTCCCCAAACAGCTTTAGGATCGCCTGTAATTCCACATCCCCTTCGGCTTTGGAGGTAAGGAGACTCAACATAAGGATAGAGAGAATGAGCGCGGGTTTCATGGATTTGAGATTTGCGTAACTGCCTTTCCTGCTCACAAACACGATCCCCCGCCCGGCAGCCGGCGGCGGATGAGGTCGCGCATGGGGAGTTCCGAATCCTCGCGCAGGGCGGCGAGTTGCACGGCGCGGGGCACGGGCCTGGTGGTTTTGGAGCGTTGCTGCTTTATGTGAATCAGTCCAGGTTCACTCTGAACCCTGCGGCCTCTGCGAGCGCCGATTGGTTCGAGTCGAAAGTAAAGAATGCCTCCGCCCGCAGCAGACGGGCGCAGGCGACGTGGATCAGGTCCATCGTCTTGTGGGGTCGTGCAGTCGAGAAGTGGCGAATCATGCGCTGACCCTCCGCAGCGATGAGGCGGCTTCCTTTGAGATTGCGGACGCTGATGAGTCGGGACGTAAAGAACCGCTCTACGGCGACCAGGGCGGCGGCCCCGACTTCTGGCTTCACCTCGCCTTTCCACTCCAGGGCGCGCAGCCTGTTCTCCGCTTCCAGCGCTACCAAAGGCGTCGTGATGTGCCGCACATCCGTTCTCGCAGCCTGCAAAGCAGCATTTTTGCCGTGCGAATCCTTCAAGACGAGTGACAGCACGGCGCTGGTGTCCCAAAAGCTGTTCATTACTCGGCTTCACGGGCTTTGCGGATCCACTCGCCCACATCGAAATTGGGCATTCCCGGCCCCGGTGGCAGGTTCTTTTCCAACCATGCCGCCGCAGACATACGGGGTTTGCCACTGCGGCGGCGCGGGGCGGGCTTCGCCTTTACCGGTTCCAGCGTCGCCACGGTCTGGCCGCCATCGGTGATGCGCACCACCTTGCCGGCACGGATCATAGCCTGGAGGCGTTCCACCGTGGCGGGGAGGTTCTTGAGGGTGAGCGTGCTCATGGGAGCATCGTAGTTTGTGGACGGGATCGTGGCAAGGATTCAGTACCACCCCCTGGCGGTATGGAATACCAGAGTATCACTGCGCCATCTTCAGCCGCGCGAAGTAGATGGAGGTCTTGCCTTCGTGGCTGGAATAATAGCTGACGAAGATCTGGCCGTCCGGTCCTTCCGCGAGGCCGGGATAGCTGGTGTCGCCGCCGCTCGGGAGCACGAGCATGGGCATGGTCTGACCGGTGGCGGTGAGGATGCCGACGGTGGTGTTGGCTTTGCCGTCCACGATGTCGCGACCGGAGTAGATCATGCGGCCGTCGGCGAGCCGGATGAAGTCAGGGCCGTGAATGATGTGGCCGGTATCGGTCCAAGACCATTCTTTGAACGGCGGCTTGCTGAGACCGAAGAACGCGTTGGTGCCTTTCCGGTCGCTGCGGGCGAGGGCCATCATGTTGCCGCGTTCGTCAAAGCGCAGCGTGGTCTCGTTGAGCCAGAGACTTCTGCCAGGATCGGGACTGGCGAGGCGTTTGAACTTCACGCCGTCCGGCGATTCCCACAGAGCCAGTTTCGCTTCGGACTCCGGCACGTTGGTGGGATAACTGATGCCGTAAAACATCGCCGGCACGCCGCGGGGATCGTTCTCAAAGTAGGGCAGGCCGTGCGGACGCTGGGTGACGCGCCAGAGCCACTGGTTGTCCTCACACACCGGCTGCGGCGCGGACCACGTGCGCCCGTCCGTGGAAAAACTCACGCGACTCCGTGCGCCAGTGAGTTTGCGCTGCGCGCCGGGAGCGGCGGTGCCGTCATAGATGGAGCCGCCCATGCTGAGCATCAGCCGGCCCTCCTCGGACGTGCAGAACTTTGGATCACGGAGATCGATGCCGTTCTCGGTGAGCAGGGCGGCGGATTCCCACGCGCTGCCGTCTTTGGAAACGAGAACACGCACTGCGCCATCGGTGCCGGGGACGTGTGATGAGCCTTCGCGGAAGGTGATGAACCACTCGTCTTTGTATTTCGTCAGGCTGGTGAAGGCATTGTGCGGCGCGGCGTCCCAGATTTTCTTCACCTCCACCACCTCCAGCGCCGGGACGATTTCCAAATTCGCCGCGAAGCCCATCTTCTCCGCCGTCTGAATGGCCCATGTCCAGTCCTCGCGCCGGCCCGTTATTCGCACCTTACATTTCTCTGCCGCCATCGCCACGGCCTGGGGAACGTCCATGTATTTGAGGATGCCAAGAAAGTGCGGACCTTGCCTGTGAGTGGTGGTGGGATACTGTAAATTCAGTTCGATGGGGTTGCGGCCTTCGCAAAGGATTCTGGAATAGAGAATGAAAGTGCCGCCATCACCGCCTTTAAGATTGGCGCCAATTGCTATCGTTTGCGATGAAGTGTCGTACTCCGCAATAAATTTTCGGACCATGAGCGACTCGCCCGGATTTCCTGTCAAAATAAAGCGCCGCTGTTGGTGAGGTTCCGAGATGGTGGCCGGAAGGTCTAATTCCTTGATGCCCCCTCCGGCGAATACCTTCTCCCCCAGTACCTTCATCCACCCCTCCCGCATCTTCTCCCACTCCTCCTTCGTCTGGGGCACCGGCGGCGGGGTGAACATCGGCACGAAGGTTTCATCGATACGCGTGTTGATCTCGTCTTTGGGCAGTTCTGCGAACACGCGCAGGTCGTCTTTGTTGAACATGGAGACGGCGGGTTCTTTGATGACGGCCATGGAGTCGGCGCCTTTGAGGAAGCGGTCGAACCAGTGGAAGGCGCCGGCATTGAGCGGCTGCGTGTCTTTGTGAGGGCCTTCGGAGATTTGCAGGCCGATGTTCTTTTCGGC
>JANNVM010000621.1:0-5475 GCA_031414455.1 Verrucomicrobiota bacterium | reverse complement strand
GAAGTCACCGGCGAACAGCAGCTCGGGCTTCGCGGGGGTGGCTTTGTATTTCGTATTCAGGCCGAAATTGGTGACGGCGTAGTCCATGTCGCCGTCGTGATCGAAATCGGCGGCGGCGAGGCCGTTCCACCAGCCGGTCAGTGGTGTTAGGCCGGCGGCTTCGGTGACGTCGGTGAGCTTGCCGCGGTCATTGCGGAGGAGGCGCGGGCTGCCCCACTCGACGGTGACGAGAAGATCGAGCCATGCGTCGCCGTCGGCATCGGTCCAGAGGGCGCTGGTGACCATGCCGAATTCGAGAGGAATCCCGGTGAAAGTGCCGGCGGTGTTGATGAGGAGCGTGCTCGGTGGCGAGGCGGGATATTGCCCGGGAACCTGACGGCCGCCGACGAAGAGATCGGTGTCGCCGTCGCGGTCGAAGTCGGCTCCCGCGACGATGCTGCCGCTGATGCGGTCGTCGGGCAGCGCGTCTTTCAGTGCGGGTGTCAGGGTGCCTTTGCCGTCGTTGAGGTAAAGGCGGTCGCGGAGTTGAAGGTCGCCGGCGTTGCATTCGTTGCCACCGCTGACGGCGTAGAGGTCCTGGTCGCCGTCGCCGTCGGCATCGAAAAACAGGGCGGAGGTATCTTCGGACATTTTGTCCGCGGCGAGGGACGGGGGGACGGAGGGGACCGCTGAGACAAACGGGGCCAATACGATTTGGCCCGGGAATCCGGCGGCGCCGGCGAGCCAGAGATCGTCCTGGCCGTCGCCGTTGAGGTCACCGAAAGCAAGTCCCGGACCGGACACGGATAGTTTGTTAGGAAGCAGGGGTTCCCGCGTGAAGTCGTCATAGGGAGCCTCTGTGTGCCGGAGCGCGGCGAGAGCGGTGAAACTGGTAAAGAGTGCGGGCTTCGCGGCCGGCGGTGCGGCGCGGGCCGGGCCGCCTTCGGTAACGGTGGCGAGCTGGTTGGCGGCGATATCCGGGAAAGTCTGGACGCAGCCGCTGGGCCAGCGAACCGTGAGGGTCGCCCTGATTTCCGTGCCGAGGCCAAAATGAACAAGGGGATCGCTGGCACTGAGGAAGCCGCGCGTGACGGTGACGTATCTTGTCAGGCTCAAGCCGCCGGCGGTGGCGGCAGTGACCGTGGCCCCGAGTCCGCCGGCATTGCTGGCGGTTCCTTTGAGGCGGACTTCCAGCGCATTGCCGGCAGCGCGGTTACGATAAAGTCCGGCGGGCACGTCGAGATTGGCGACGACGAGATCGAGCGCCCCGTCGTTGTCGAAGTCCGCCGTGGCCGCACCAAACGTCACGCCTTCGCGGTCGAGCCCCCACTCGGCGGCGCATTTCTCGAATTTCAAATCATGCGCGTTGCGGAACGCGAGGTTCTTTTCCTTCCGCATCGGCTGGCCGTGCCAGAATTTTCCGAGCGCTGCGGGCGAGTCCTTGAATTTCGTATCGGCCTCCCGGGTGAGATCGGAGTTCATCATGTCGCGGAGAATTCCGTTGGTGATGAAGACATCCACCCAGCCGTCGTTGTCGAAATCTTCAAGGCGCGGAGTCCAGGTCCAGTCGGTACCGGCCAGTCCTGACAGAAAGGCGGCTTCCATCATGCGCCCGGCGCCGGAGTTGATGTAGAGCGCGTTTCGCATGAACTGGCGCGGCTCGGCCCAGTCGAGGAACCAGGCGCTGTCCTCCATGTTTCCCATCATCACCTTGTCGCGGTAGTGGCTGGTGGCAGCCATGTCGGACGTGATGAGGTCCATGAGGCCGTCGTTATTTAAGTCGCCGATGTCGGCCCCCATGCTGAACCAGGGGGTGTGCGGGATTACGGCCGCGAGAGTCTCGGCGAATTTACCGCTGCCGCTGTTGTGGTAGAGCCGGTCCGGTCCGGTGTAGTCATTGGAGATGTAGAAGTCAGGGCGGTTGTCGCCGTCGTAGTCCCATGCGACGGCGGAAAGGGTGAACCACGGGCCACTGATACCGGAAGCTGCGGTGCGGTCGGCGAATTTTCCGTTCTCCTGGTGGAAGTAATGGTCCTTCTGGGCGGCAGGCACGTTGCGGGCGCGGTCGCCCGGCAGATAGAGCAGTTCCCAAAACTCTTCGAGGCCGGGCGGAACGACGGGCACTTTCTTCCCGTCACGCTCCACCATGTTCACGCGGAATTTCGCCTCCTGTCCGGGCGGTAATCCTGTGGTGGCGAGGTAGCCGTCCAGTTGGCCGTCGCCATCGGCATCGGCCCATGCCATGGTCATGCTGGCGCGATTCACCGCGAGGCCCCGGGCGGCGGCCTGGTCGGTGAACCGGCCTGTGCCGTCATTGATCCAGAGACGGTTGGGAGAGCGATAGCCGCAGACGAAGAGATCGTTGTCGCCATCGTTGTCCACATCAACTCCCTGCGCGCCGGTGCCCCAGTGTTCCGGGTCCCTAACACCCGCGGTGTCGGTGATGTCGCGGAATTTCCAGTCACCGAGATTCTGATAGAGAACACCGCCGCCCCTGGGGCTGGTGACATAAAAGTCGCAGCGGCCGTCGCCGGTGAAATCCGCCGTGCAGATCCCGCCGCCGGCATTGATTCTCATCATGCGCACATCGCCCGCCACCTGATCGAAGTCCGGCTTAAACACGACACCCGACCGCTCCGGAGCGATCTCCTCAAACATCGGTGAGGCGTCCGGGCGCGGACTGCGGGCGGCCAGGGGTGTGGTGACAAGGCTGCCCTCAGCGGGAATCCCGCGGGCCGGCGCTGCCGCGGGAGCGGTTCCGGTGGCGTCCCCGGGCAACTTTTCAGGAGACCGCGAGCAGCCAGCGAGCGCTGTGCTGACCGCGGCAGTGAGCAGGGATAGCCGGCGAAGCATCATAGGAAGAAAGGAAAAAGGCCGCCCGGGAAATCCAGGGCGGCCTTCGATAAACCGAATCTGCGCCGGGCTCAAGTCAGGCGCGGCGGCGGCGGGCCAGCAGCCCGAGCAGGGAACCGGCGAGGATCAGCGTGCCGGAAGGTTCGGGCACCGGGCCGGCGGCGAAACTGGCAGCCACCTCCGCGGGCGTCATGGCGTTGTTGTAAACCTCAAACTGATCATAGGTGCCGTCGGTGTTGGCATCGCCCGTCCAGTTGCTGCGGCCCAGCCAGTTGTTCACGTCGTTGAGCTGGGCCAGGTTGCTGGCGAAAGGAGCGCTTTGTCCGTTCAGGATGCCGTCAAAATAATAGGACTGCCGCGCCAAACCGCCGCCCATGTCTTCCCAGACGAAGGTCCAGAGGTGTTCTGAGGCGAACGCAAAAGTAGAGACGCCGTCCGTTGTGTTGGTGGTGACGCCATTCTCCCGGTTCTCCATTCGGTGGGCATTGGGGTCGCCGCCATTCATCGCCGAGAGCAAGATATACTCAAAGCCCTGGCCGCCGCCGCCGGGACCGAAGAGTTCACCGCCCTGAGGACCGACTCCGGTATCTGTGGAGCCAAAATCGAAAACGCGGGACCATCCCTGAACGCTGTCAATGGTCATCCAGGTATTCAGCGTCAGGTTCAAGCCCGCGGAAGCGAGACCGTTGGGCATGTCAATGTAAGCCGCGGTGCTGCTGGCACCGCCAGGGAGATTGATGCCCCGCCCGCCGGCTCCACTCATGGTGGTCATCACATCAGAGGAGGCTCCTGCGCCACGGATGACAGCGACGCCACCATTCACACCAATGCTGGGAGTGCCGTCGGCGACCGCGCCACCAGCCACGTCATTGAAGTTCCACATGTCAACAAGTGCCGCGTGAACCGGAAGCGGGAGAAGGGCAGAAAGAAGAATATGTTTTTTCATGGGTATGATGCGCAAGTTGATGTTCTGAGGCGGTAATTTTATGGATGAATCAGCTCGCCGGATTGACGAATTTCGATCGGGAGTATGCCGACGCCCGCTACAATGGTCCATATTATTTTAATAAAACTTCACGCGGTTGGACTTATGGATTTTTACATCCCCTGTCCGCTCAGGGGCTGGATTCATGAACCGGTCTCCGCAAGGATTTTTCACCTGACACCGGTATCTGACCTGTTCAAACTGGACCGGAATGGAGTATCCTATGATTAAAAACATCGTCGTTCTTGGCGGCGGCACTGCCGGATTCACTGCCGCCCTTACCCTCAAACGCAAGCTGCCCGCATTGAACGTGCGCGTGGTGCGCAGCCCGGACATCGGTGTCATTGGGGTGGGTGAAGGGACAAATATGACCTTTCCCGCGCACCTCCTGGACACGCTGCGCATCCCGCTGCCGCGGCTGATAGCGCTCATTGAGCCGACCCTGAAGCTGGGTCTGCGCTTTCTTTGGGGGCCACAGCAGGAATTTTTCTACGCCTTCGCCGTGGAACACGCGGCGCGGCTGCCGTCACTGAAACGGGCCAATGCGGCCTATCAGGAAGACGGCCAGCGCTGGACGGGGCCGGTGTCTGCGCTCATGGCTCATGAGAAAGCCTTTCACCGCGGCCCGGACGGGAAGCCGAGGCCGCACCGGAACTTCGCGTTTCATGTCGAGAATCATAAACTCGTCAGCGGTCTGGAATTACTCGCGCGGGAGGAGGGGGTGACGGTCACGGACGGTACCGTGCAGGAGGTGGCGTGCTGCGAAGCGGGGGTGGCGGCCTTGCTGCTCGACAGCGGCGAACGCGTCATCGCCGACCTCTTCGTGGATGCCAGCGGATTCCGCTCGGAGCTGCTGGGCCGCGCGCTCGGTGAGCCGTGGCTATCGTTTAAGAAGTCCCTTTTCTGTGATCGCGCCGTGATCGGCGGCTGGGACCGTCGCGATGAAGTCGTTTCGCCCTACACCCTCGCGGAAACGATGGATGCGGGCTGGGCATGGCGCATCGAACATGCGCATTTCATCAATCGCGGCTATGTGTATGCCTCGGCATTCATCGGCGACGACGCAGCGCGCGAAGAGTTTCTCCGGAAGAACCCGCAAGTGCCGGCGGACCGGACGCGGGTGGTGAAGTTCCTCTCCGGCCGCCGCGCGCGCTGCTGGGTCGGTAATGTCGTGGGCATTGGCAATGCGAGCGGATTCGTGGAACCGCTCGAGGCCACCGCCATCCAGGTTATCTGCCAGCAATGCAACACCCTCGCGTCCGCGCTGGAGGAGGGGCACTTCGGGATGTCGGACCCCATGCGCCTTTTATACAACAGGTACAACTGCGCCCAGTGGGACGACATCCGGGACTTCCTCTCGATCCACTACCGGTTCAATACCCGATTGGAGACGCCGTTCTGGCAGGCGGCGCGTCATGACACTGACCTCGCCGGTGCGGCGGATCTCGCCGCCTTCTGGCAGGAGCACGGCCCGAGCGCTTTGCCCAACTGCATCCTTCTCAGCCCGACCTCCACCTTCGGGCTCGAAGGCTACTATGCCCTTCTCGCGGGAATGAAGGTGCCGTCGGCCCGGCCCTATCAACCTCAGGAATCGGAACGCCAGGCATGGAGGGCGCACTTGAAAACACTCGGTGCCGAAGCAGCGGGAGGCTTCGGTG
>JANNVM010000620.1:0-23609 GCA_031414455.1 Verrucomicrobiota bacterium | reverse complement strand
ATCCGCGCCAGCGCCTGACCAAGGTAGCCGCAGCCGGCGATGAGAAGAGGTGGTGTCATGGGGGAGGGGGGGGCGGAAGTGGTAAGTGGTAAGTGGTAAGTGGTAAGTGGTAAGTGGTAAGTGGTAAGTGGTAAGTGGTCGGTGATCGGTGATCAGTGGTCGGTGACGGAAAATGAGAAAGCAAATGGCACCAAACAGAATATCATATATCAGAATAAGACCACTGATTACTGATTACTGATTACTTCTACCCCCTCCCCTACGCCACCAAATGATGCGCCGGTTGATGTGTTAGCTGAATCGCCGGCACTTGCGGCAGTTGCCTGTATGGCAAGTGCTTCTCCCGGTCCTCGAGTTCCGCGCGGCACACCACACGCAGCCGTTCCCAGCGGTCCCATGCGATCTCCGGCGCATGGACGATCTGCCGCAGCAGGCTCAGCCACTCGGTGTGTGCCCGCTCGATGTCGCCTTCTCCGAGATGGGAGGCGGGCTCGTGTTTCTTGCGCGACGGATACGTCCAGCCCTCGATAATTTCCGCCGTGCCCTCACCATAGCCCGCCGGCAGTCCCGCATTGAGATAACCCTCGTAATTTGCCGCCCCATAGGCTCCAAGACACGTCGAGGCCAGCCGCTCGCTGCCGCACCCGCCGGCATCGTGAAATTGATAGCCACCGCGGAGATTCGCCAGGTGCAGCACCAGTTCATCGAGCGGATAGGAGTCATCCTCCAGCGCCGCCGCGATGGCGAGCCCCTCACCGCCGTGGAAACAACTGAAGACCACACCGCGCCGCGCCGGCGTGCCGTCCTCCTCAATGAGCCCCAGTGTGCGCCAGGCATAGACCGCAGTATTCCCTCCCACCGTTTTCACATGGACGCCGCCGGTGGTAATGCGCGGCGCGTGGTCCACCGGTGCGATGCGTTCATCCGGCTCCACCAGTGCGATGCCGTAGCGATCCTCATACACCGGCCACTCCGTCTCCGCGAAATCGAGCTGCATCATGAGGATTTCCTGTCGCTGGACCATGCCCGCCACCCTGGCCCCGTAGAGATGCGGAACAAGCAGCGGGATGACGGCGTCATCCAACTGATCAATGCTGTATTCCGTTTGTCCGTCGAGACCGGTAAGCTGGCGAATGTTGCGCGTCAGCGTGAAGCGCCGGGGACTGCGCTCAATGCCCATTGCCAGTTCCTTGCCATAGATCGCCCGGCCCTCGCGGGTCAGCCGGCACACCCGCCCGATCGGAAACGCGCTAGCCATAAAATGCCACGCCTCCAGTGCAGGATCGAGGTGATTCTTATAATGAATCCATGCCGCACTCAGCGGATGCCGCGTGGCCTGCTCACGCTTTTTGATTTCCCACTCACCGCGGGAATTCATGATCTCCGTCCGGGTGGGACGCAGTCCAAAGAGCGTGTTCTCATCCGCCCGAACTGTCTCCGCCACCGGTTGCGGAGCAACCGGTACCAGCGCCGTGGCCGTTTCGCAGCCGAGCAGCAGCTTCTGCTTGCTGAAGAGGGCTCCCACCAGCCGGATCGCGGCCTCAAACGGCGGCTCACCCCGCAGCGCCGCGCGGTCCATTACCCGCAGCATCGTCGGCCAGTCGAGCTGATTGCTCCGGCGCAGGTAACTCTGATTGGCCTCGCTGAGCCGCGGGCTGCCGGTGGTGCAGATAACATAACCCGCCTCGTCCATTCCGCGGCGGCCGGCGCGACCAAACATCTGGAGCAGTTCATCCGGCGCGAGATCCCGCTCCCGGCGGCCATCAAAGATCCGCGCGTCCGTGATAGTGACCGAGCGCATGGAGAAATTGATGCCCGCGGCAAGTCCCGTGGTGGAGACGACGACACGAAGCTGCCCCGCCCTGGCCAGCGGCTCGATAACCCCCGCGCACTGTTGATAACTCATTCCGCTGTGGTGAACGGCCACCCGCTGATGCAGCAGTGACGCATACGATGCACCGAGAACATGCTCCTGCTCGCGAGTCAGGTTCAAAGTATCAGGTGTCGGAACAGCCGACGCGATTTGCCGCGCAATTTTCTCCGCCTCCTTGCGCTGCGGCGCGAAGATCAGCAGCGGCCCCAGCCCTGACATCAGCACTTCCGCCGCCAGACGCGGCCAGAATCCGGTGATCTTCTTCGGTGCGCGCCGGGGCAGTTGCTCCACCGGCATTTCCTCAAGCGGCACCGGTCGCGTCGCCGTGCTCACCACTTCCACCGACCGGTCCAGCCGCCGCAGCCAGTCGGCCACATCACGCGCATTGCCCACACTTCCGCTGAGCAGTAAAAGCCGGGTCTCACGCGGCACGAGCGCCAGCGCCAGTTCGCAGGCCATGCCTCGCACGGGATCGCCGAGCATTTGATATTCATCCACCACCAGCAGCGCCGGACCCTCGCCGCGCAGGATGCGCTCGCGCTGCGTCTCCAGCGTGGCCACCACAATGGGCGCATCTGGTTTCTCTGACAAATCGCCGGTGACGATGCCGACATCCCATCCCTTCCGCTGCCATTCGAGCCGTTTGTCATTCGCCAGCGCCCGCGTCGGCACTGTATAGACGGCCTGACCTTTCAGCCCGCCCTCGACGAGCAGTTCGAAGATCCGTGTCTTGCCCGCTCCCGTCGGCGCATCCACCACCACATCACGCCCGTTCCTCACATGCCGCACGGCTTCCTGCTGCCACAGGTCGGGCAGACTGAGATTGATGGGGAAACCGGGGCTGGTCATTACAAATGCGGCGGGAGGAACTCCGCTGTATGTAGGAAACACGCGCGCCTTGCGCAAGGGACGGCACGGAGGAAATGCCGCGCACACCATTCACCGGCTTGCCCGGCGCGTGTGCGTCCTCCATTCTCCGCGCCATGATCCTCCACGCCATGCTCCAGCGGCTCTATGCCAGCCTCGTTCACGGACCATCCATGAATGCAAGGCCGCACCGCTCCCGCCAGCGCTGCGATCTCATGGATCTCGCGTGCTTCAACGGGACGGACCCGGCCACCGCGGTGCGAACTCTGCTGGAAAAAGGAAAACTTGAGTTCCCGGCGAAGGTGCCAGTATTCATCGCACCTGATCCGTCCGGTCAGTCGGATCAGACAGATACTCTAACGCCAGAGCAAAAAACCGCCCGGGAGGCATGGCTCGCCCAAAGTCGCCTGCTGAAAAAGCTCCGGGACATCGCTGAGGACGCCACCAATTACATCAACGACCACGGCGAATCCTGCCTCGCCCTGGGTTTTCCGCTGCTCTCCATGCCTGCCGGCAGGGACGAGGCGGGAGGAAAGTCCGCACGGATTCTTGCGCCGCTCCTGCTCCTGCCTCTGGAAGTCCAGGTCCGCTCATCCTCCCGCGCCGGTGTCACACTGGAATGCGCGGGCGAAGGCGCTGACATGCTTGTCGCCAACCCCGCACTCATCGCATGGCTGGAACGCCAGACCGGCAAACCGGCCGGCGAACATTTCACTGACGATGAAGCCGCCGTTCCGTGGCGTGAAGTGGCGGAGCTGCTGAAACAGATCAGCGCACTCCTCGGTCTGGAAACGCCCGTCAGTTTCACCGCAGAGTCCCCGCTAGCCGCAATGCCGCCGACGGAGCACCTGCCGAAAGGAGTCACCGTGATTCCCTCCGCCGTGCTCGGACTCTTTCCTCTCTCCAACCAATCGCTCCTCCGCGACACCCGTTGGATGCAGGAAAACGGGAAATCACTCGTGGAGCCGGTCTCCTCGTTCCTCAGCCCGCAGGCACTGCAAAACGATAACGACTCGCGCGAACAGGAGCCGGTCGTCATTCAGCAGCGCGACTTTTCCGCCGAGTGGCTCGTCTCCTCCGCCGATCCCTGTCAGGCGAATGCCGTCCTCGCTGCGCGCGAAGCGAAAGCTCTCGTCGTCCACGGTCCGCCGGGCACCGGCAAAAGTCAGACGATCACCAACATGATCGCCGACCACCTCGCGCGCCGGCAGCGCGTGCTTTTCGTCTGCGACAAACGCACCGCGCTCGATGTGGTGAAGTACCGCCTCGATGCCACGGGTCTCGGCGACCTCTGCGGCGTAGTGCATGATCCCGGCGGCGACCGCAAGGACTTCTACATGGGCCTGCGCGCGCAGTTGGAAGTGCTCGCCGACTTGCCTGTTCCCGAAGACCCGCGCCCTGAACTTGAATCCGTCAACAATCAGCTCGCTGCCGTCCACGCCGAGTTGGAGCGCTGCCGCCGAAAACTGCACGTCAGCCCCGACGGAAACACGCAGCCGTTCCACGAACTCCTCGGCGTCTGGCTCGCCCTCGCTTCGCGAATGGACCTCCCTGCCATTCCCGCTGATCCCGAGGTGACAATAGAACTGCTGGAATCCGCGCACACGACCCTGAACGAAATCGCCCGCCGCTCCGCCAGTGCCGGCTATGCGGCCAATCCGCTGCGCGGGCTGCATACGACGAATCTCAGTGAAATCCTGACACGATCCCCGTCGGACATCCGCGCCACTTTCAGTGGGCTTCACGATGCTGCAAGAACCGCCGACGCCGCGCGTCCGCCGGACGCCCTGCTCGACGGGGCGGCCCCATTTGAAGGCCAGGCCGCCCAGCGCCGCACCGCCGCGCAACTTCTCCGCAAGCTCGCCACCGCAACGGATCGCGAGATGGTGATGAAAGCACTGCGGCTCCCGGAAAACAGCCGGAAGGGGCTCGCTGCCGAACTGGACTCGCTGGGTCCTCAGTTGGATTCGTTGAGCCGCAGCCCGCTCGACCGCACCCTGCTGGCCGGTGCGAGGGTCGCAGGTGTACTTACATTGCCGGCGGTGAATCTGCATCTCACTGCGCTAGGAGAATGGCAGGCTGTCTCGGACAGCTTTTTCAAACGTATATTCTCCGGCGCGAAGAAGCGCGACGCCGTCGCCGCATTGCAGCCGCTGGGGCTATCACTCCCATCCGGCAGCGCCCGGGCGATGGCATTCTATGAAGGCGCGAAAACCCGGCTGCTCCTCGCCGATTTCCTCGACCGGGTCACCGGAGAGTCTGCGGTGTCGCTGCCCGAAGATGCAGACTTGGAGAGCAAACTGGAAACGGCCCACGATGCCTGGGCCTCGTCCGTGGCGTGGGCTTCCAGCCCACCAGTTGCGCAGAAGACTACCGGTGGGCTGGAAGCCCACAGCACGGAACCTGCCGCGCAGCTTGCCGCTGCCGCCGCACTCGAAGCCGAAGCCAACTGGGCCACAGCGCTGACAAAATTGCAGACGCTCATTTCCGCCAGCGGCCTCTTCAACGCCACCGCTCCCGCCGCGCTCGCCAAACAATGGGCCACCGGCCAAAGTACCGCGGCTCAAGCCAGCGGATGGCTCGACCACGCGGCCACACTCGAAGACATGGTCCGGCTTTCCTCGTCGCTGGATCAATTGCCCGCCGCCGTGCGCAGCGGTGCGGACGCTCTCGCGTTCCAGGGCGCGGCGGCGGAAGAGATGCACGATGCCTTCGCAAAAATTGCAGCGGAGAATGCCCTGCGCGTGCGGCTCCAGTCCGACCCAGAACTGCTCGCGATGGACGGCGACCGCATCGAGGCGGCGTTCCATACCTTCCTGACACTGTCAAAAAGAAAAATGGAACTCGTGAAGCAATCCATCCGTCGTGCGTGGCTGATACATCAGCGCGAGCGGCTGTTGAGCAGCACCGGGAGTCAGTTGGGGCGCCACGGGGCGGCACTGCGGCAGCGACTGTTTGTGAAAGGAAAACGCGCACTAAAACTCCGTCAAATGCTCGCCACCGGCGAGGGCAGCGAAGGCGGCGATCCCATCTATGACCTCTGCCCCGTCTGGATGGCCAGCCCCAGCACGGTGGCGCAGATTTTTCCGCGACGGGCCATCTTCGATGTCGTTATCTTCGATGAAGCCTCGCAGTGCCGCCTCGAAGAAGCGCTGCCCGTGCTGCTGCGTGGCCAGCGGGTGGTCATTGCCGGCGATCAGAAACAACTGCCGCCCACACGCTTCTTCGAGTCCGCCCTCTCCGACTCCAGCGACAGCGAGGCGGAGACTGCGGAGGAACTCTTCTATCAGCAGCAAAGCGATGCCGAAGATCTGCTCACCGCCGCACTGAATCTGGATGTCCGCGAGGCCTACCTCGACGTCCATTATCGCAGCCGGAATGAAGCACTCATCGGGTTCTCCAACGATACCTATTACGGCTCACGCCTCCAGCCGATCCCCGGTCACCCGCGCAACAAGGCCCTGGAGACACCGATCCGGCTTCACCGCGTGGACGGCACTTACGAAGAACGCACCAACATCAAAGAAGCAGCTGCCGCCGTGGAACTCGTCGCCGAACTGCTCGCGGAGAGCGAACCGCCGTCCATCGGCCTCGCCTGTTTCAATCTCACGCAGCGCGATGCCATCCTCGATGCTCTCGACGAGAAGTGTGAGGCCGATGAAGATTTCGCGCGCCGCCTTGAGGAAGCGAGAAAACGCAAAGGCCGCGATTCATTCGAGGGACTGTTCGTGAAGAACCTTGAGAACGTCCAGGGAGACGAGCGCGACGTGATGATTATCTCCACCACTTTCGGTCCCGATCCGAAAGGCAAGTTCCGGCGCAATTTTGGCGTGCTCTCACAGATGGACGGTGGTCGCCGGCTCAATGTGCTCGTGACACGCGCGCGCGCCGCCATCCACGTCTTCACTTCCATTCCCGTTTCAGAATACTCCGTCATCGAGCAAACCCCGCCGGGCACCACGCCGAATGGCCGCCTGCAACTCTACACCTATCTGCGCTATGCCGATACCCTGGCACGAAACTACAAACAGTACCACGACGACCTCGAACGCATGAAGCGCGACACGAAGCCGGAACTGAAAGTCTGGCCCAGCGCCACACCTTCACGGCTCGCCGCAGCCATGGGCCGCTCGCTGCTCGATCACAAAAACACCGGCTCTCACATTCACTGGGGCAACGACGGCTTCTGCGTGGACATTGCCTGCATCCATCCGCTCATGCCGGCGGATGTCACCGTTGGCGTCCTCACCGATTTCAGCCGCTTCCATAAAACGCCCGATCCCATCGAGTGGGATCTGTTCCGCACCGAAGTGCTGAAACGTCAGGGCTGGGAATTCCAGCGCGTGTGGTCACCGGTGCTTTTCCGAAAGCATGATGAAATGATGGCTAAGATCGCAGCGGCTCACAAGCGACTCTCTCAGCCGTCTCTCGAACCCGTAACAGATTCGATGGCCCGTAAGTCATGAACCTGGCGGGCTCGCGATCCTGCTGCGCCAATATTCTGGCTTCTGTCTGTTGTGCATCACTGCCTGGACGCAGATGATCTGTTCGGTTTCGTCATATGTGAAGTAAATCTTGTAAGGGAACCGCTTGAGACGAAACAGGCGGATACCGGGTTCTACCGGCTGACAGCGCCCGGGATCGACAACAATAATACGGGTCGCGGCTTCCACCGCGGCAGTGAACTTATCACCCAGACCAAAACTTTGCTCCTCATACCAATGCGCGGCATCCTGAAATTCCCCGAGAGCGTCCGGATGAAAATCCAGAGTCATGCCGTCTTTGCCGCAGCCAGTGACTCTCTCACTTCCCGAAACACGATTTCTCCGGGGATGGTCTTCACCCTGCCGGAGCGCACTTCTTCGACACGACGACGCACTTCCGCGAGTTGCTCCACCTGGATGTCCAGGTCATCATCCACGGTAGGAATAAGCCTCTCAACCAATTCCATACGCTGGGAATCCCCTAGCATCAGGGCTTCCTCAAAGAGCACATCAACAGTCGCATTCATAGGAGCAAAATAGCGCCAAAGCCAGTGGTCGGCAAGCTTCTACTTCCCCGCCCACTTCTTCCAGCGGTCTTCGATCTTCGCCGCTGCTGTGTCACCAGTGTGGAAGAGCCAGCGGTACTTAAACGTGAGTGACTCGCCCTTCTTGATCGTATGATCGCCGGCACCCCTGGCGTTTTTTTTGTCAAAGTCGTGCAGGCCGAACGGATTCGCGGCGATCAGGCCGTAGTCGCGCGCATGCCACGTCGTGGGATGACGGAGATTGGAGGGATGATCAAAGCAGGCGATGCCAGTCACCTTGCCGTCAATCGGCCCGCTGTAGTCCACCCAGCGCGCGGGCTTGCCCCAGATGCCGGCGTCCTTCAGGCCCTCGCTGTTCAGCGCATGGCCGGCCGCAACCTTGCCTTTCAAATTGAGCGCCGGATGGCTGCGGATGCCCATCGTGCCTTCCTTGGTGTCCCCGAATGTCACGTCGCCTTCGCTCGCTTTGATAGTGATCGAGTAGTCAATGAAGCGGTCCACACCGTCGTCGTTGAACTGACTGTCAAGTTCGCAGGCAATGACCGTTGTCGAAGTGCAGACGGTCTTGCCGTCGGGCCCCGTCCAGACTTCGGACGTTTTGATAGTTACCCCACTGCCTTTTCCCGGATCTATGACGGGAGGATTGTTGACGACAATCTTTCCCATCTTTGCCCCTTCGGCCCAAAAATCCACGCCGTTCACTGCCCCGTGCGTGAACCAGAGTCCCTTGTGGTGAGGATGGTCCATTTCCTCCCCGGGTCCCGCCTTTTCCACGATCGGCCATTGCCGTGTCATGCCTGCACCCGTCGGCCCGATGATAGGAAAGAGCACGGGCTTGGCGAAATTCTTATAGTGCAATTCAGTGAAAACTTCGTCGCTGACCTTCACTGTGACTAAGCCCTTTTCCGGGTTGTCGGCGGCGGTCACCACCATAGTCGCGCCCGTTCCATTATCCGTTGGAAGGACGACGCGGACGCGGGGCGGTGGCGTCTCTGCGTTGAGGATGCCGGAGACCAGAAGGAAGAGCAGTGCGGATTTCATAACGCCCCACCGCTAAGGGGCCGCCGCCCGCGGGCAAGCCCGGAGGTGCGGAACCGCCAGACACAATGAGGTCACGAGAACCACTTCAACGCAATCACCCCCACCGCCGCGAGGACGGTCCCGGCGATTTGCCTTCCGGCGGGTTTGTCCTTCTCCATGATGCGGGCCAGCGGGATGACGAGCAGCGTGCTGGTGGCGGCGATGGCCACGACAATGGTGCTGCTGCCGGTCAGCGACAGCGCCCACTGATAGCAACTCACTCCCAGCACGGGACCGCAAAGCGCGGTACTGATGAGCCAGAACGGTTTGTACTTCCATTTCTTCGCCGGTGCCTCGACCGGGCGCGGCATCAGGAGTTTCACCCAAAGAAACGCCACGAGTGCCGCCGCCAGACCAGCGGTGCTGCGCTGGAAGGCCTGGCTGAATCCATGCACCGACACTCCGATCGAATTGGCGGCATCAATCGCCTGACTGCTCATTACCGTGCCGATGCCCATGCCGGCCCCGGCGATGATCGCGAAGATCACGCCGCCTGCCGGATGTTTCGCCCGCTGCGCCGCATCCGCCGGCCACAGAGCCACACAGAGCCCGCCCATTATCGCGCCGACGCCGATCCACTGAGGCCAGGTCACAAAATGCTGCCGAAGCCAGTAATCACCGGCGGCGGACGTGATGGACGCGGCGCACCAGTTGATGAGAATCGTCAGTCGGGATCCGAGCCGTGCATAGGCAAGAAAGAGCGCGATGTCCCCGATGCCATAACCAACGAGTCCGCTCCAGAAGAACCGCTGGAAGATGCCGTCATACAGCGACGTCACTCCGCGCGAGGCATCCACGGCCAGCGTCACGAGTCCCAGCACCACACACGCGATGCAGAGCCGGTAAAAATTGGCCGGCACCGCTCCGAAGATTCGCGACGCCCGCTGACTGACGACGGCGCTGAAGGCGAAGAGAAGCGAAGCAAGAACGGCGGGAAGCATGAAGGAAATGCAGAGTGACGGACGAAGTATTCAGAGACGATTCAGCAGGATTGTTCAGGCGGGGCTTTCGTCATTCGTCATTCCGCCTTTTTCACTCCTTCCAGTTTCACCGTCACCGTTTCCTTCGTGTCGGTCCGCTCAAGGACGATCTGCACCGGACGCACATCCACGACTTTCACGGGGATCGCACCGGCGGTGAAAGTATCGCCGCGGCGGACTTCGATGAGTTCGTCCGAGGCTCCGAGTTTCACTGTCGCGCAGCCTTCGCCGGCGCTGGCGGGCAGGCCCTTCACAGCAAGGTGACGCTGGCCCGTCGCGTTATCGGTAACAAAAACCTCCGAAGCGTCCACGAGCCGGCCCTGGCCGTGCTTGGAGGAGATGAACCGCCGGCGCACCTTCTCCACCGTCAGGCCGGTGCCGGGAATCTCTTCACCAGGCGCGGCGGTCACGCGGTGTTCCTCTCCGGTGAGCACGCGAATGGTCGCAAACCCATCTCCCTCTGGCACCTCTTCGACGACGATGGGCAACGTCCGGCTGCGATAAGCCACCATCTGCATGGCCGCCGCGACGGCCTCCAGCGATGCCGGTGCGTCACCGTTCCACGGCACATCCGGCAGGCGAAGCGCGGGCGATTCGGCAGGCAAAGGGTCGGCGCTGCGGTCGGGCTCACGAAGGTAGGCGGCGACCTCTTCATGACCGTTTTCCTCCGCATGATTGGCGGCGGTTTTCAAATTCTCATCGAGCGCGGTAACGGACGCGCCGCGCTGGCGAAGCAGTTTCACCGCCTCCGTATGACCATACTGCGCGGCGAACATCATCGGCGTGCGGCCATCCACACTAACGGCCAGCGGGCTCGCGCCGCGATCCATCAGCACCGCCATTACCGGGGTGTGGCCCTTCACAGCGGCAAGCTGCAGCGCGTGATCCAGTGAACCGGAAGCACCTTCAGCGAGCAGCATCACGACCGCTGCGTGGCCCGCCAGCACTGCCACGGCGAGGGGCGACAGACCGCCACCGTCTTTCACCTGCGCATCAGCCCCGGCGGCAAGCAGCGCCTTCACCGCCTGCTCGTCGCCGCTTTGCGCCGCCGCCATCAGCGCCGTCTGACCTTCGGGCGTCGCGGCGTTGGGCTTTGCCCCGTGCGCCAGCAGCAGGTCCACGACATGCCCCTGGCCGCCCGCCGCGGCACTCGCAATGGCAGTGACACCGCGCTCATCGGCCACGTCAGGATTCATCCCCGCTTTGAGGAACTCGCGCATGACTCCTTCATTCCCCTCACGCGCCGCCCGCAGGAAATCATTCACCGAGTAGGCGAAGCCTGCGTCATGGATCGCATTGCGCGCCTTCTCGTCCTTCTCACGGCCGCAGCCGGTCAGCGCCGCCAGCAGAGCCAGCGGCAAAACAAGGCGGATGATAGGAAAACGCATACCAGTCAACGAAGGAACATGCCACTTCTCGCCGACCCGTGCCGCTGCGCAAGTGATGCGTCCCACCGATTGCATGAAAAGAGGCATCCTTTACAACTGCCCCCATGATTTCATCCCGCTCCCAACCGCGCTTTCTGGCCGCAGCCTCCGCCGCACTGCTGTTGGCCGGGGTGATGGCCCTTTTCTTTCTCCAGAACGGCACGGGAAGCACCGGCAACCCGCAGCAGGCGAAACGGAAGCGGGTGCTGCTTGTCGGGATTGACGGATGCCGCAGTGACGCGCTGGCGGCGGCGGAGATTCCGAATTTGAGGGCTCTCATGGCACGAGGCACGGTGACATGGGATGCCGTGGCGGGCGGCATCAAAGACTCGTCCTCACAACAACAAACGGTGAGCGGGCCGGGCTGGGCGAGTGTGCTCTGCGGCGTGTGGGTGGATAAACACGGAGTGCAGGAGAACAAGTTTTTGAATCACCGGCTGGCGGAATTCCCTCACTTCTTTCGGCGTCTGAAAGAGGCGCGTCCCGGCCTCAGCACGGCACAGGCCGCGTCGTGGCCGCCGCTGGAGGAATTTATCCTCGCTGCTGCAGGCCCGGGAGCGGCTGACCGGCATCTGCTGGTGACACAGGGCACCTATCCGGAAAAGGATGAACAGGCGACGGATGCAGTCATCGCGTGGCTGCGGAATTCGGCGGCGGATGTGACCTTTCTCTACTTCAACAACGTGGACGAGACGGGGCACGCTCTGGGATTCAGCACGCTCAATCCATTTTACATGGACGCCATCGCGCGGGTGGATGGTCAGATAGGGCGCGTGCTCGCGGCGATCCGCAGGCGGGCGGAGTTTGCGGACGAGGACTGGCTCACCGTGGTCACTACCGATCACGGCGGACGGCTCAAGAACCACGGCGGTCAGTCGGAGGAGGAGCGCCGCGTCTTTCTTATCATCAGCGGCGGCTCATGGCCTCAGGGAAAAGTCAGCGCGGACACACCGGGGCAGCCGGTGGTGCCTTCGGTTATCGCGGAACATTTGAACATTCCCGTGGCCGCGGCGTGGGGCTGGGAACCAGGGTGGCGGCTCGATAAATGATGCTTGCGCGGCGGGAGGCCGCAGGGGCAGTGTGCGGACATGATAACAGAGCAGGTTCAGCAGTTGATCCACATGGCCCTCGCGGAAGACACCGGCGACGGCGACATCACGGCCCAGTGTTTTGTGCCGGCGGACCGCGGGGCGCGGGCGGAAATCCGCGCGAAAGAGACCGGCATCCTGGCAGGCACGGAGGTGGCGGAGGCGGTTTTCCGCACGCTCGATCCGAAGTTGAGAATTGTCGTGCAGCGCGGCGATGGCTCGCGGGTGGAGCGCGGCGATGTTGTCATCAGAATTACGGGCGCGGCGCGGTCGATCCTGACCGCTGAGCGCACGGCGCTCAATTTCCTCCAGCGTCTCAGCGGCATCGCCACGCAGACACGCCGTTATGTGGACACCGTCGCGGGCACGGGCGCACAAATCCTCGATACACGAAAGACAACGCCTGGCTGGCGCACGCTGGAAAAAATGGCCGTGCGGGCCGGTGGCGGCACGAATCACCGTACAGGGCTCTACGACATGGTGATGGTGAAGGATAACCATCTCCAGGCCGCCGGCAGCCTCGCTGAGCTCCAGGCGGGGATTGATCTCGCTCAGCAGGGGCAGCCCGGCGTGAAGATCGAAATCGAAGCCGACACCGTGCAGCAGGTCCGGGACTTCCTGACGCTGCGCGGCGTGGACATCATCATGCTGGATAATATGTCGCTCGATGAGATGCGCGAATGTGTCGCCCTAACGCGGGGCACTGGAGTGAAACTGGAAGCCAGCGGCGGGGTGACGCTGGAACGGCTGCCGGAGATCGCGGCCACGGGCGTTGATTTTATCAGCAGCGGCGCGCTGACACATTCAGTGAAGGCACTTGACCTGTCGCTGGACTTCGAGGGCACGGCACTGTGAATGCAGAGCCCATCAACTGGCGGCGCATCGCGGGTCAGGTTCCGGCGGCGCTGGAATACGAGCCGGAAACCGGTTCCACGAACGACGATGCGCGGGCCGCCGCCCTGATCGGCGCGGCGCACGGCACCATTGTCCTGGCAGATGTCCAGCGCACGGGCCGCGGGAGGCGCGGCGCGGCATGGGTGTCACCGCCGCGGCGGAATCTGCTGTGTTCGGTGATTCTCCGCCCCGGGCTGCCCATGGAGAAATGGCCGCGCCTCACCCATGCCTGCGCGCTGGCGGTTTGCGAAGCCCTCGAATCCATCCCCGGCCTCCCCCCGCCGCAGATCAAGTGGCCCAATGACGTTTATCTCAGCGGGAAGAAAGTCTGCGGTATCCTCGTGGAGAGCGCCATGGATGCCCGCGGCGGTTTCGCGGTCGCCGGTGTCGGAGTGAATTTGAACCTGACGGCGGACGACTTTCCTCCGGAACTGCGCGGCACCGCTACCTCCGTCTGGCTGGAGCGCGGAGGCCGGGAGGTGTCGCGCGAGGATTTTGCAATCACTTTCCATCGCCGGTTAATGACAAATTGCGTGCGGGCAGAGGAGAACTTCCCTGCCGTGCTCGACGACTGCGAGACACGCAGCTTCCTCACCGGACGCCGCGTGCAACTGCTGTCGGGCAGTGAGAAACTCGAAGGCACGTCCGCCGGTCTCGGGCCGGAGGGAGAGTTCCGCCTTCTTCACGACGACGGGCGCGTGGAGTTGCTCAGCAGTGCCGAACTTGTCAGACCAGTCGCGTGATGATTACACCGAGGCCTTGCCGCTGACGATCTGATCGTAGATCCACGCGTAAGTCTTCTCCATGCCGTCGCGCAGTTTGATCTCCGGTGCCCAGCCGAACTTTTCTTTGATGAGCGTGTTGTCGCTGTTGCGGCCGTTCACGCCTTTGGGCGCATTCAGGTTGTAGCTGCGCTTGAGTTTGATGCCCGCGATGTCCTCCACCATATCCACCAGCCCATTGATCGTGATGATCTCGTCGCTGCCGAGATTGAGCGGCTCCAGGACATCGTGTTCGAGGAACATCTGCGTGCCCTTCAGGCAGTCATCAATATACATGAAGCTGCGCGTCTGATGACCGTCGCCCCAGATTTCGATCTCATGTTTACCGCTGAGTTTGGCCTGAATCACCTTGCGGCAAACGGCCGCCGGCGCCTTTTCCCGCCCCCCGTCCCAAGTGCCCTCGGGGCCATAGACGTTGTGATAGCGGGCCATGCGGGTCTCCAGTTTGAAGTCCTCGCGGAAATGCCGGCACATGCGCTCGGAAAAGAGCTTCTCCCAGCCATAGCCGTCCTCCGGCATCGCGGGATAGGCATCGGCTTCCTTGAGCGGAATCACATTCTCATCACGCTGTTTGTCGGCGTTATAAACGCAGGCACTGGAGGAATAGAAGAATCGCTCCACGCCCGCATCCCTGGCGGCTTCGAGCATGTGGGTGCTCGTGAGCACACTCAACATGCACAGCGCCTTGTTGTTCTCAATGAATCCCATGCCGCCCATGTCCGCGGCGAGCATATAAACGTGCTGCATCCCTTCACAGGCCGCACGCGCAGGCTCCAGCCGGGAAAGATCGGCCACCACATTCTCTACATCGTCATGCACCTGATACCACTCTGCCAGCGGCTTGCGGTCCACACTGCGGATCTTCTTATAGCCGGCTTCCTTCATGCGGGCGACGAGGTGGCCGCCGATAAAACCGCCGCCTCCGGCGACGATGACTGATTCACGGGTGATGCTCATGGGTGGGGGATGTTTGTGATATGGAGTGGTATTGGGAAAGGGTGCCCGGTGCTCAGTGCCCGGACTTTTATACCGGGCACCGGGCACGTTGTTTGCTGCGGAATAGAGTTTTCGTCATGGAAAAAATCACGCCCCCGCGGGCAAGGCGTAACGTTTCAATCCGGTCCACTGGCAAAAGATGCGCCAGAGGAAAAGTGGATTATTCACGAGGTAGCGCTTCCAGAGCCGTTTCGGCTCTTTGGTGAGGCGGTAAAACCATTCCATGCCGGCACGCTGCATCCAGCGGGGTGCCTGCGGCACCTGGCCGGCATGAAAATCGAACGCCGCTCCCACGCCGAACATCAGGGTGGTATCGAGCAGCGGCAGATAGCGCACCATGAAGCGCTCCTGTTTCGGAGTGCTCAGGCCCACCCACACGATGTCAGGCTTTTGTTCCGTTACCATGCGCTGCAACGCCGCCCGCTCATCGTCATTCAACTCCCGGAACGGCGGGCAATAGGTACCGGTAATGTGCACGCCGGGGAACTTCTCCTCCAGCTTCGCCTTCAGCGTGTCGGCCACGCCCTCTTTGCCCCCATAAAAAAAATGCCGCACTCCGTGCTCCACGCCGCGATCGAACACCCGCAGCATCAGGTCCGGGCCATAGACGCGATCCATGTCCTTGAACCCCTGCTTCCAGCCGCACCACACCATCGGCATCCCGTCCGGCGTCGTGAGGAAGGACTCATTCAGGATGCGCTTAAACTCCGGGTCCTTCTGCGCCTCAGTCACGCCGTGAACCCCTGTCACCGTCACGTAGCCTTTTCGTTTTTCCCGTACTGCCTCCATAACCGCGTCCTCAGCGACTTTGAGATTGATAGCGCTGATGCCGCAGCCGAGCACATTGACGCGCGGGATGGGATTCATTCTGGAAATTAGAGGCGCGCCCTGTAGCATCCCCGTCCGGGAAAGCAAGGGGACGGTCCCGGACGGAACCGTGCGGTGCTATATTCTCAGGAAAATCTGCCGCCGGTACATCCAGAGAAGAATCAGCCACATCACCAGCAGCGTGGCCGCGCCAAAAACAAACGGCTCATACGCCGGACCCGCAAACTGGAAGAAGTCGCGGCCGAGGTGGGTCTTGAAACTCGTCCGGATGACGTTCTCGAACAAATGCGCGATGCAGTAAGCGGCGATCGAATTCATCCCGATGACTGTCAGCGGGAAGGCCCACGCCTTCAGCCTGCCGAGGTCCATGACGGCATGGAACGCCGCAAGCAGCAGACAGCACCAGCCACCGCTGAAGAGCACCCATGATGGCGTCCAGATGCGCTTCACCGACGGACAGACGCCCGCGGCATTCAGCAGCCAGCCGCCCGCAAGCCCCAGCGCGCCGGCGGCGAGCAGCCACATCATTTTGGACCGCGGCTGCCGGTCGCTGCGCAGGACACCGCCCGCGAGCAGACCGAGGATCATGGTAGCAAGCGTCGGGACAAAACTCAGCGTCGCGTAGCCGCCGCCGTTGTGAGTGAACGGATGTTCGCGGGGGAAGAGGTTCATCCACCATGTATCGAAGGCCCACGCGGGATTGCTGTTCTTTTGCCAGTGCGCAGCAAATCCGTCGAGTCCGTGCTCCCGCAGCCACCCGGAGGAGACGCCAACCTTTTCGTAATCAAAATCAGGCGGCGGCAGGGGATGAAACGCGAAGGCTGCCCAGTAACCTGCGAGGAGGACGCCAAACGCAGCCCATTGCCAGCGCACTGATCGAAAGCCGAGCAGGAAAAGAAGCCCATAGCCGAGCCCAATCTGCGAAAGCGTGTCCTCGAACGTCCAGTTGGTGATGCTGCTGTGCGTCGAGCGCAGCCATACACCCAGCAGCACCAGGAGCAACGCCCGCCAGAACGCGTGCAGACTCATGCGCAGGCGAGACTGCCCCTTCGCCGCGCGACTGGCGATACTGAAGACCAGCGCCACTCCGACCATAAACGAAAACGAAGGCTGAATCAGATCGTGAAGATTGCAGCCGATCCACTCGACGTGCGTCTGGTGCGGTGCGAAAAACTCCCAGAGCCTGCTCTCCGGCAGCGCCTGGGAAACGGCGTGCGTGTTCAGCACTTCGGCCATCATGAGAAACATCGCAAATCCGCGATAGGCATCGAGCGACGCGAGACGGGCGGGCGGAGCTGCGGCGGTGGCGGCAACGGGTGGAGTCATGGCAATTGTATTCGGGCTAACTCACCACCGGCCACTTGAACGTAGAAGTCAGGGCAATGCGTTTGCCGCCGGCAGCGGACTCGCGGGCGGCAGTGATGATTTCGAGAACGTGCAGCGCCTGCTCAGGAGTCACGAGCAGTTCTTTCCCGGTGGACAGGCACTCCGCCGCCAGCGCCGCGCCCTGCTGCCAGATGTAGCCCTGTGCATCTGTCACATGGCGTTCAAGTTTCGGCGATTCCTTCGTCGCAAGGTCCACTCCCTGCGGTGCCCAGTCGTAGCCGACGAGGCCCATAAATCCGCCGGAGCCGACGATGGATATCGTGTGGCGCGTCTCCCTACTGCCGTCGTGACCGTGCGGATTGAAGTAATTGAAGCCCGACTGCACATGCGAAATGACGCCGTTGCCGTGATCCATAAGCACCTGAGCGTTGTCCTCCTCAGTGACCTTGATGCGCCCCTTGTCGCCAACGGTGCGCTCCGGTGTCACGATACTGAGCATCGCGGTGACGTGCTTAACGGGACCGAGCAAACCTGTCAGACTTGTAATGTTATAGACGGCGAGATCCGGCAGGGAGCCGCCGCCTTTTTCGTAGAAGAACGCAGACCAGTCCGGGCCTTCGTGCCCGTAGTCCGCATGAGCCGCCGCGACGCGTCCGAGTTTTCCGGCAGCGAGGGTTTTTGCCATGAACGCGAACTGCGGGCTCTGCACGGTGATCGGCGCACCCCACAGCCGCAGCTTCTTTTCCAGCGCCATGCGCAGCAGTTCCTGACCGGCGGCCAGTGAATTGGCGATGGGCTTCTCACTCCACACATGCTTGCCGGCCTCCAGCGCGCGACGGTTAAGCTTTTCGTGCTCCTGCATGTCGGTGGTGACGATGAGGAAATCGAACGGCTCGCCGGCGAGCATGGCTTCGATGTTCGGATAGTGATGCGCCACCTTGAACTTTTCAGCCTGACTTTTGGCACGCTCCGGCTTGATGTCGCAAAGGCTGACGACCTCGACAAATGGCGATTGTGCCAGCACCGGCAGATAGGAGTGCGACACACTGCCGCAGCCGATGAGTCCGGTGCGGATGCGTTTCGGCGGAGCGTCAGCCGCACGCAGACCGGCGGTGAGTGCTGCGCCGGCCATCAGCGTGGATTTCGTGAAGGCACGGCGGTCAATCGGGTGAGTCGAAGTGTTCATGGAGCCAGTCGAGCGTGGTTGAAAGTTGCGGCCGGGCTTGATGTGTGAGCGGGTCAAATCTCCCAGCCTTTGCGGAAGGCGGGTTTGATAAAGGCATCGGCTTCAGGAACTCCCGTGGCCCTCATAATTTTCGCGTCCCACTCAATCCGCTTTCCGGTGCGCAGCGCGAGCATTCCCACCAGCAATCCTTCCGTCAGGGACGCCGCATACCCGAAATTCGACTGCGTCTCCGGCCCACCCTTGCAGGCTTTGATCCACTCAATGTGGTGCTCCTCAGTGCGAGGCAGTGTTGGAACCGGCGGCTGAAAACCGTTAAAGTCCTTTTTAGGAATCAACTCGAACATGTCATCCGCGATTTCACCGCCGCCATGCCAGGTGCGGGTGTAGAGCGTCCCCTTGCTGCCCACGATCAGCGAG
The DNA here is from genome assembly GCA_031414455.1 of Verrucomicrobiota bacterium. Classification (GTDB taxonomy): domain Bacteria; phylum Verrucomicrobiota; class Verrucomicrobiia; order Verrucomicrobiales; family V1-33; genus V1-33. The sequence continues at coordinate 4,836 of JANNVM010000620.1, read as the reverse complement.
CCGTTGTCGGTGATCTTCTCCCCGTGAAACAATTCCGCCGGCGGGAGCTTCGTGCCGTCGTAAAACGTCAGTTTCACCGGCGGCCTGGCTCCACGCGCCGGATACTGCAGTTCGATAATGCTCCACAGTGGCGGACAGTCGGCGGTCTTCGGTCCGGAGGCTTTGACTTCCGCCGAAAGCGGCACGCCCAACTCAAGAGCCCAGAAGGCCGTATCCAGATTGTGCACACCCATGTCGCCGATGGCACCGGTGCCAAAGTCCCAGCGCCCGCGCCATTTGAACGGGACATAGATGGGATGATAGGGCCGCTCCGCCGCCGGTCCCAGCCAAAGATCCCAGTCCAGCGTCTCCGGTACTGCCGGTGTCTCCGCCGGGCGCTCTTCGCCCTGCGGCCACCAGCCGGCGGGACGATCGGTCCAAACGTGCAACTCTTTCACTTCACCAATCGCCCCCGAACGAACCACCTCCACCGCCCGGCGACTGCCTTCCATCGCATGCCCCTGCTGGCCCATCTGCGTGACGACGCCGGATTCCTGCGCCGCCGCAGCCATCTGCCGGACTTCATGGATCGAATGCGCCAGCGGCTTCTCACAATACACATGCAGCCCGCGCCGCATCGCCGCAATGGCTGCAATGGCGTGAACATGATCCGGCGTGCTCACCACCACCGCGTCCAGCGACCTCTCTGCATCGAGCATTTTGCGAAAGTCGCGATAACGCTTCGCTTCCGGGAATTTTGCAAACGCCTCCTTCGCCCGTTCGTCATCCACGTCACACAGTGCAACGATATTTTCCGACTCCACTCCCTTGAGGTTTTCAAAGCCGCGGCCACCGGTACCGATGATGCCGATGTTGAGCTTTTCGCCCGGCGAAATCTTCCGAACAGCCGCCCGCGCCGATGGCACGCTGGTAAGCCCCACAGTGAAGAGCGCGGTTTCCCGGATGAATGTGCGGCGTGATTTCAGATGTTTCATTTTAGCACGATGCTGACCATTCGGGCGCAAATCGTCCAGTCTGATGATTGCTGTAGGACGGACTCCTCATTCCACCCCGGTTGCCGGGCGGCTCTTCGGGTAACCGATTCCTCCAATTTGGCTACTTTTACGTTGCAATAGAGCCATCGAAGGGCCACTACTTTGTCATGCTTCACCGCATCGAATACACTCCGCTGGCGCTCGACCAGTTGCGCGATCTGGCGCGGCACGAGCGTCGCACGGTGCTTGATGCCGTGGACGAGCACCTGACCCGCGAGCCCGAAAAGGAGAGTAAGAGCCGTATCAAGCGCCTGCGCGGCTACAGCGTCCCGGCTTATCGTCTTCGGGTTGGTGAATTACGAGTCTATTACACGGTCGAGAGCCGGATCGTGACGGTCCACGGAGTAGCCCCCAAGGATCACCAGGACGAATGGCTCACCACTCACGGAAAATCATGAAAACCGCCACCATCAAAGAAGCCAAAGACCAACTCCCCGCACTAATGAAGAGCGCCGGCCCCGTCCTCGTTACCCGCCACGGCAAACCCGCTGGCGTCATCATCGGCTTTCCCACCGAGGCCGATTACCTCGACTGGAAAATCGAAAACGATCCGCGCTTCCGCACAATGATGGAGTCCTCCCTCGCCCAGAAGGCCGCGGGCAAGTCCGTCTCCGCTGCGGAGGCCCGGAAGCTGCTCCTCGGGGAATAAAACATCGCTTCAGCTAACATCATAGAATTCCTGGGCATTGGGAACCTCCTGACCAGAATGCGCTGCATCTGACTCAGCCGTAGGAAAACGCCACCTGCAAAATCTACAGAAAATCTACAGGCCACACCAGAGAAAATCTACAGGCCACACCAGTAATTTACGGTCCCGCCAATGACGCAACCCGCGAAAAGCAATTTCCTTTCAGCGACTTCCCCCTGCGTTGGCAGATTGCTGACGCTCATGGCGGGAAGCCGGCCCCCGAGGGACGGCACGTCGTTTTATGTATTGAACTGGTTTAATTTCAGCCCCGATCAGTCAACGGCGGTTTGGGGAGGCGCTGCCCGGTCACTGCGTAGCAACATTACCTTTGCATGTCACCGGACAGACTGGCAGCATCTGCGGTCATGCGTGCCGTTTCCTTTCTCTTCGCTGTATTCGTTGCCTTCGCGGTTCCCGCCGTGGTTTCGGCGCAGGAGTCGAGACTTTTTCGGGATGCCAAAGTGGAGGCCCTGGATGCCAAAACAAAATGCGCCACCTTCGTTATAGAAGAAAAGGGACGCAGACGGAATGCCACCACGATAAGACTCCAGGCAGTCATCCGCGAAGAAGACATGCGTCGTGAACTGGAGAGCGGGCGGAAAGTTCGTGCGACTGTGGCCGACCTTCGGGCAGGCCAACGTGTTAGAGTCACCATTCTCTTTTCACACGGCATCACCTCGCCCAACTGGGCCACTGATCTTGTCATCCTGAACCCGAATGCGAAATGACGGAAACGGGGGAAATGGGAAATGGGGGTGCGAAATGAAGGTTCTGCTGACCGCATTTGGTTTAGGTGTCATCATGATTCTGACCGCCTGTGACCGATGCAGTGAGACCGGGGCGTTAATCTGAATGCGTTTCTGTTCGCAGGCGGACGAAACAGTTTGGGCGCTGGGCGACGGATTCGGTGGTGCGAAATGTTCAATACGTCCAGCCGGCGCGGAGAGGCGGGAGACTTGCGGCGAGGGGCGGGGTTACCTCTGCGAAGCTTTGAGTGGCGTTGACGAGGTCGCGGGAGCCGGACAGGGAATAGTCGATGCCGTCCACGGTCGCCGACAGAGCAGTCGCCCCGGTGAAGAGAGCACCGTTTCGTGCGGGGAAGGTGCAGGTGAAGTAATTGGCTCCGTCGAGAGAATCGAAGGCGACGCGGAACTTGCCATCGCTGGCGCCGTTGAGCGTGCAACAACAGGCCACACCACCGACAACACACCAACAACAGGCCACACCAGTAATTGAAGAAGTCGTTGACGTTCTGCCGGTTCCCGGCTACCTGCCGACGCTACTTTCCCAAACTCAACCTCCCAAATCCAATGGCCAAGACTCGCGTATTCACCAATCCAGGCACTGGTTCGCAGACCGGCGTGTACCATGTCGTCTCCCGGTTCGTGGACCGCCGGAAAGTCTTCGGCGATGAGGAGCGGGAAGTTTTCCGCGCGATGATGGGGGCGTTCGCGGCGTTCCATCAGGTGGAGATTCTCACGTTTTGCCTGATGGGGAGTCACTTTCATCTGCTGATCCGCGTTCCGGAGCGCCCGGCGGAGTTCGATGTGCCACTGGAGCAGATGCTCGGGATGATGGATCGGGCGGTGGGGCCCGAGCGGATGAAGGTGCTGCGCAGCCAGTTCCGCGTGTGGGAGCGGTGCGGCTTCGAGGCCGGGATCGAGGAATGGCGGCAGCGGATGCTGGGGCGGATGTTTTCGCTGAGCGAATTTATGAAGGCGCTCAAGCAGCGGTTCAGTCAGTGGTACAACCGCCGCAAAGGCCGCACCGGCGTGTTGTGGGAGGGACGTTACAAAAGTGTGATCGTGCAGGATGAGACGAAGGCCCTGCGGACGATGGCGACCTACATTGACCTCAATCCCGTGCGCGCCGGGATAACGGAAGATCCGGCGGATTACCGGTGGAGCGGGTATGCCGAGGCGATGGCTGGCAAGGCGGAGGCGCTGGAAGGGATCGCGCTGGTGACAGGAGCGACGGCGGAGAGCGTGTTGGGCAGAGGTCTCGGCGAAGCCGCGCCGCAGGAGACGCCGACGATGAGGCGGAAGCGTGAATTGCGGGCGCTGGTGCAGTATCGGCAATTGCTCGGCATGGCAGGTCGTCCGCGGGTGAAGGAAGACGGCACCGTTATCCGCCGCGGGGTTAGCGAAAAAGTCCAGGCGCGTCTCGCGCAGGAGAGCGGGGTGAAGCGCGAGCAATTGTTGAAGCGGGTGCGGCATTTCACCGACGGCGTGGTCCTGGGCAGTCGCGAATTCATCGACGGATGGTTTGAGCAGCACCGCGCATGGTTTGGCGGGAAGAGCGCGACGGAACGGAAGACTGGATCCCGATCGATTGGCAAGGGGTGGACGGGGATATACAATTTGAGACAATTGAAGCCGTGAGCATCCTCGGAGCGCCGGGCTCCTTCGGCGGTTTATTACTCAAATGAGAAGGGGGGAATGGTTTTCGGCGATCCGGCGGGCCAAGGGTTTACCCCTTGTAGATGTCGCGGCGGCAACGGTGCGCGGTATCTCGATCACAGTTCCGGGTAGAGTGGGCACAGGGAAGCATGCATTCGTGGACGGCTTCACAGATCGGCAAGGGCGGCGTGGGCAGGCGCGACTCACTTCGCTCCGGGCGGCGGGAAGTTACGCACGGCATCGTCGAGCACGAGCACCCAGTCCAGGGCTTCGCCGTACGCGGGCGGGGTGAATTCATGCGTTCCGGTGTTCGGAAAACTGCCCGCCGTTTTGGCGCTGCCGTCGCGCGGATCAAACCACCATGCCTTCACCTGGCCGCCGGATACTTTGTCCATGTGAACGCTGAACTTCCGCCCCGCGGGTACATAGACCATGGCGCAACTGCCATCGCTGGTTCGCATGGCGGCGAAGAAGTAGCGGCCGGCGCCAGGGACGCTGGTGGGCACGACATCCGTGACGATGACGCTTTGGTTCGGCACAAAGTTTTGCCAGGGCCGTGACTCCATGAGGTGCCGTCCATGCTGCATCTGAAGAGCGCCGGGCTCGTTGATGGCTTCGGTCCAGGGCATGAGCGGATCGTTGACGGGCTTGTGTTTTTCGCTGGCCATCTGCCAGACGGAGTGATGGCCGTAAGTGTGCCCGCACGCACCGGTGA
>JANNVM010000619.1:0-13664 GCA_031414455.1 Verrucomicrobiota bacterium | reverse complement strand
TCCTTCTGGAGCGATCATGCGGTGAAGTCGCGGTGGTTCAGCATCCCGGCGGTTGCCGCGAAGATGAACTACGCGCCGGAGGCCAACTGGACGTTTCCCGCCGGGCAGGTGTGGATCAAGCACATGGAAATCGAAATGACGCGCGGAAATCCGGCGACGCGCCGGCGGCTGGAGACACGCTTCCTCGTGAAGAACAGCACCGGTGCCTACGGGATAACCTACAAGTGGCGAAGCGATAACTCTGACGCCGATCTCGTGGGCGATTCCGGCCTCGATGAAGTACTCAACATCACTGACAACGGCAACCCTGTTTCGCAGACGTGGCGCTATCCATCCCGCGGTGAATGTCTGTCCTGCCACACTGCCGGAGGCGGCCACGCGCTTGGATTTAATACGCCTCAACTCAACCGGTCCTATCTTTATGGCACCCAGTCGCAGAACATCGTCACCGCCCTGAGCGACGCCGGCTATTTCGCAGCTCCGGCGACAGGTGTGAATACCGTGCGCGCGCTGGCACCGGTGACGGATACCACCCAGAGCCTTGAATGGCGCGTGCGTTCCCACTTCGCGGTCAACTGCTCGCAATGCCACCAGCCGGGCGGCAGCCCGGGGAACTGGGATGGCCGCCCGCTAACCCCCACCGATGCCGCCAGCATCATCAACGGCACCCTGACAAACACCGGCGGCGATCCGCTCCACCGCTTCGCCGTGCCAGGCGACCCCGCTCATTCCATGGTGCTCAAGCGGATGCGCGGTGATGCCGGCCATGCGCGCATGCCACCCGTCGCCACCAGCGAGCGCGACCTCATTGCGGAGCAAACCATCGCCGACTGGATCAGCAACGATCTGCCCGCACGGCAGAGTTTCTCCCAATGGCAGATGGCCTGCTTCGGCCCCACACCCGGGGCCGATGCCGCGCCGGATGCTGACGCGGACGGCGACGGTCAGAACAACCGGCAGGAATTCCTCGCGCAAACCGTTCCCACCAGCGCCGCAAGTTTTTGGTCGTGGAGCGGATTCAGTAACGCCGCCGGAATGCTGGCGTTCGAGTTCTCGAATCCGGCCAACCGTTCCGTGCAGATTGAATCCAGCACCGACTTCCTGAACTGGTCGCTTTGGGATGTGCCCGGAAACGAGCCGTCCTATCCGGCGGCTGACCGGATGCGCACGGTTACCGGACCCGCGAACGGCGACCGTCGCTACTTCCGCCCGGCCTTTGGCCAGCCCTGACCAGCGAGTCGCCCTGGCCGTGAGTGGATGGCTGGACGCAGCGGATAACCGCGGCGGTTCGGGACCGTTTCCGATCGCGGTCAGCCTCAAAGGCATGGCCGCGACACGTTGCCGCTGACGATTAGATCAGCGTCTCCCTGGACACCGGCACACCGGGTGCGGAATCGAAGATGGCGTGCGGGGCTCTCTGCTACACCTCATCCCGGATCGGCTCGTCGGGAATCTTCGACGGGCCGGCGGCGGTGGCGTTTTTGATGCCGAGCTTCTCTTTCACTGCGGCTTCGATCTCGGTATAGAGCGCTTCGTCCCCTTTGAGGATGACCTTGGCGGCGTCGCGGCCCTGGGCGAGCTGGCTGCCTTTGTAACTGATCCACGAACCGCGCTTTTGGAGGATTTCCTGTTCGAGGGCGAGATCAAGGAGGCTGCCGGTGTTGGAGACACCTTCGTCATACATGATGTCGAACTCGGCCTCACCGAACGGCGGGGCGACTTTGTTCTTCACCACTTTGATCTTGGTGCGGGCTCCGGTGACGGTGCCGTCACTGTTCTTGATCTGACCGATGCGGCGCACGTCTATTCTCATGCTGGAGAAAAACTTGAGCGCACGGCCGCCAGGAGTGGTTTCCGGATTGCCGAACATGACCCCGATCTTCTCACGGATCTGGTTGGTGAAAATACAGACGGTGCGCGCTTTGGAGATAAGCGCCGTCAGTTTTCGCATGGCGGCGCTCATGAGGCGCGCCTGGGCACCGACAGTGCTGTCACCAATCTCACCTTCGAGTTCCGCTTTGGTTATCAATGCGGCGACGGAGTCGAGCACGATGACGTCGAGCGCATTGGAGCGGACGAGGGTTTCGCAAATGCGCAGCGCCTCTTCACCGCTGCTGGGCTGGGAGACGAGCAGGTCATCCAGCTTCACGCCGAGTTTCTTGGCGTATTCGGGATCGAGCGCGTGCTCGACATCAATGAACGCCGCGAGTCCGCCGCGTTTTTGCGCCTGAGCGATAACAGTGAGGGTCAACGTGGTTTTACCGGACGATTCCGGCCCGAAGACTTCCATAATCCGCCCGCGGGGGAAGCCGCCGGCACCGAGCGCGCGGTCAATCAGCAGATTTCCTGACGGAATGACCTCGATGTCCATCTTCCGGTTGTCGCCGAGGCGCATGATGGAGCCCTCGCCGAAGTCCTTGTGAATCTGCTGGAGCGCGGCGTCGAGATTCTTGGCACGGGCAGCGGCGAGACGGTCTTCTCCGGAGGTGGAAGCAGGGGCGGGTTTGGCGGGCATGGGTCGTATTGGATTGAGGTGAAAAGGCTGAACACCGCGACGATGCCGGGCTGTCAGGGTGTGGCAATCGGAATCCAGGGAGATGACATTTCACTGGCTGATTCGATCCCAAAATGACCACTCGAAAAACCATAGCGATTAGGTTGCTTAATTATGGTTTTTACATACAACTGTGGCGACCGGCCCCAGTCTGGACTGTTTCCAGAATACCTCGCCCCCCTGTATGCCCTTTCCAGATCAATCCGCGCCCCCTCTCGATCCTCCATCCCCCGCTGACTCCTCCGGTCCTTCGCCGTTCGGCGCTCCCCTGTTCGAAGGAGCCGGGCCATGGGCGGACCAGGCCCGCCAGCAGATGGAGGAAATGGAGCGCAGGGTAGAGCGGCGCACGGCGGAACTCCGCCAGAGCGAAGAGCGGTTCGCTGCGGCTTTTCGAGCCGCCCCGCTGCCGCAGGCGATCCTCAACTACGCGACCGGTCAGGTGGTGGATGTGAATGAAGCGTTCAGTGACGCCACGGGATTCGCGAAAGAGGAAGTGCTGGCGCATTCGCACGCGGTGCTGCAGCACACGGGCCTCATCGCGCCGCTGCGCGAACCGCAGCCGCTGCGCTCCCGCGAATGCGCGCTGCACCACAAGAATGGCGAGCCGCGGCGTGCGCTGCTCTCCACGCAGCCGACCACCATCGCCGGGCAGCCCCACCTCATTATTATGGCGGAGAACATCACCGCGCGCATGGAGCTGGAGCAGCATCTCCGCCAGGCGCAGAAGATGGAAGCCGTGGGCCAGCTCGCGGCGGGTGTGGCGCACGACTTCAATAACATCCTCACCATTATTCAGGGGCACCTCAGTCTGCTGCTCGCGACCCGGGAGTTTGAGGAAAGCACCCGCGCCGCGCTGGCCGAGACCCTAACCGCCTCCGGGCGCGCGGCCACCCTGACAAGACAGTTGCTCGCCTTCAGCCGCAAGCAGCTCTTCCGCCCGGCACCGTTTGATCTCAACGATCTCATCGAACAGCAGAGTTCCATGCTGAAGCGTCTCATCGGTGAACATATCGAGGTGGACCGGGAATGTCAGAGTGATTTGCCGCCGATCATGGCCGACGCACCGAGCCTCGAACAGGTGATAACCAATCTCGTGATCAATGCCCGCGACGCCATGCCTCAGGGAGGCCGGCTGCGCATCGCCACCGGACTGATGGAAATCTCCGCGGCCCGGGCCGCGCAGAATCCGGAAGCGCGCGAGGGCAGGTTTGTCCGTTTCAGTGTCACCGATACCGGCCACGGCATGGACGAAGCGACGCGAGAGAGAATTTTCGAGCCGTTCTTCACCACGCGGGAGGTGGGCAAAGGCACGGGCATGGGCCTCGCGACTGTGTACGGCATTGTCAAACAGCACGAGGGCTGGATCGAAGTCTTCAGTGATCCCGGCAAGGGTGCGACGTTCTTTATCTACCTGCCCGTCTCCGGCGTGAAACCCGCCGGCGCCAATCCGGCACCGGGCATGATCGGCGGCGTCAAATTCACAGTCCTGCTCGTGGAAGACGAGCCCGCGGTGCGCAGCGTCATGCGGCAGTTGCTCAAGCACTGCGGCTGCCATGTCATCGAAGCCGGTGACGCCCGGGAAGGCTACGCCCGCTGGTCCGAACACAAAGCGCAGATCGATCTCCTCGTTACCGACATCGTCATGCCTGGAGGCGCGACCGGCCATGATCTCGCGAGGCAACTCCTCGATGAGCGTCCCGACCTGCGCGTCATCTACAGCAGCGGCTACAGTGCCGACCTTTTCCAGCAGGGAAGCGACCTCGTGCCGGGCCGGAATTTTCTCCCGAAACCCTACGATGCCGACAGTGTCTTCAAACTTATCAAGCGTGTCGCCGCTCAAAAAATCGAGTGCCTTGCGGGATGAGCGTGCCTCGCGGAATGAGTTCGTAAAGCAGATAATACAGCGCTGGCTGACAGAAATCCGGTGAGTAAAAACTTGTCACCCTGCCCCGCCCTCCATTATCTGTTCCGCCATGCCCTTGAAGAAATTCCCCACACTCCTCATGCTCATCGGTGCCGCGCTCTCCCCGGCGCAGGCGGAAAATCCCGGGACTCCACTGGTTTCCAGCCCGGTTTTCATTGGCAGTATCGGCGAACTCCGGCAGCGCGTGCTTGACGCCAACTGGAGCATTCAGTCAAAGATTCTCGAATACGAAATTCGCCGCCGCACCCAGGAGGCCGCAAAGGGCACGTTTGATCCGCTGCTCCTCGCGGAATATAATTACGAGGACTCAGCCCGGCCCAATACCGTCGAGCAGCGGCGTCAGCTCAACGGCGTTCCCCAGCTCCTTGAGCAAAATCATGTCTCCTCCACGTCGCTCGAAACACTAACCACACTCGGCGGCAAACTCAGCCTGACCGCCAGCGTCAGCCAGTTCCGCAACAACCTCCAGCAACTCACCACGGGTGGATTCGGGGCCACCGGACAGGAGGAAACGACGACCTGGATCGGCGTCGCCTACATGCAGCCACTTCTCAGAGACGCCGGAAAGAAGACCGCGACGGCCGCCATCCGGGTCGCGGCCTGTGAAACCGAACAGGCATGGCAGGAGTTTCGCCGGCAGCTCATGGTTTCTCTTTCCTCCGCCGAACTCGCCTACTGGAATGTCAACGGGGCCTCGCGTCAGGTGGACTACATGCGCCAGAGCGTGGAGGTCGCGGAGAAAATGGCGAAGGACGCAAAGACGAACACGGAGGCCGGCAAGAGAGCGCCGGTGGAACTGGTCACCGCGGAGGCCGGAGTCGAGGAACGCGTCGCGCGGCTCATCAATGCCCGCCAGCGCCTCTCAGAGTCGAAGGCCGTGCTCGCCGGATTCTGCGGTGCGGCAGTAACCGACGGATTTGAAGTCAGCACCTCCGCTCCGCCGCCGCCAAATAAAGTGACACCGGATGTGCAGACCGGCCTCGCCAGCGCGCTCGCGACGAATCCCGACTACCTCGGTAAGATCGCCGAGAAGGAGGCCGAAGATGTCCGCGCGGCGTTCATGAAGAATCAGAAACTTCCCCAGCTCAACCTCAGAGCCCACTACGGTTACAATGGTCTCGGCACTGACCTGAACCGGTCGGTGGACGATATTCAGAACCGCGACTTCGCCGCATGGGGCATCGGACTGGAATTCAAAATGCCGCTCGGCAACCGCGAGGCCAAAAACCGCTATGCCGCCGCTCTGGCCCGTCAGAAACGCGCCGAGGACACCCTCAGTGATGTCCGCATGCAACTCAGCAACGCCGTGGACAACGCCGTGGAAAAAGTCATCAGCACGCGCGCAGCCCTCGCTTCCTACTACCGCGCCATCGCGCTGAACCAGGAAGTGCTCAACTCCCGGCTCGTTGATCTCAAAGAGGGCAAAGCCGACATCCGCCGCGTGCTAGAAGCCGACGACGATCTCAACCAGTCCAAGATGAACGCAGTTTCCGGTCTTATCCAGCACCGTCAGGCCCTCCTCGAATACGAACTCGCCACCGGCGAAGTTCTCGAGAACCGTGAGGTCGTCATCACCAAAGAGGAGCTTACCGCGAAGTGCGCGGCGATTGCGAAGAAAAACAAAATCTCCCCGGAGCAGTATAAAGCCTACCTGGGCGACGTGCGTGAATCCGTTGAGAAGAAGTAACCGCCATTATGAAATACCCGATTCCAGCAGTCTTCCTTGCGCTGCTCACCCCCGCCACCCTTCACGCTCAGGAACACGCCACCCTCCAGGAGTGGTACACCGGACTCAGTCAGGCTTCCGTGGATGCCACCGTGAGTTTTCCCGTTGGCGGCATCATCGCGAAAATCCTGAAAAAGCAAAACGAACCCGTAAAAGAGGGCGAGGTCATCCTCGAACTCGAAAACGATCTCGAAACCCTTGAGGTCGCGCGGCAGAAACTCGCCGTGGAAGCGTCGTTCAAGGAATTCGAGCGCACGAAAAAAATCCTCGCGAAAGGAGGATCGGTCAGCGTTGAGGATGTGGAACAAAAGGAAGCCCTGTGGAAGATCGCGCAGGTGGAGCAAATGCAGGCCGAGACCCAGCTCCGCCGCCGTTCACTCACCGCACCGACCGAAGGCATCGTGGTGGACCTCTTCGATTTCGATCGCGGTGAAGCCGTGACGGCTAACGCTCCCGTGGCCCGGGTTCTCGACATGGCCCAGTGCCGCTTTGTCGCCCATGTGCGCGGCGATTCCCCTCATGGCATGGAAAAAGGCCGGGGGGTGGAGCTTCTTTTTAAGACGAGCAAAGAGGAGATCACCATTGAAGGCACGGTGGAGTTTGTGTCTCTGGCCATTGATGCCGCGAGCGGACTTCAGGAGGTGCATGCGGTTTTCGACAACAAGGAGGGGCGCGTGCCCGCGGGCCTGCTCGGGAAAATGCGGATCAAGCCCGCGAGGTAACATGGAAACGACCACCGCCCATTCCGACCCGCCGTCACCACACGCGAGGGCATGGCAAGCGCTTGAGGAGCTGACGTTCTCCACCCTCCCGCCCAGGGAATTCTGGAGTCGCTTCGCCATCGCCCTGCGCGACGCCACCGGTGCGGCGATCGTGCTCGGGGTGCATCGCGCAGCGGCGGATCAGCCGTGGCGCGTCATCGCCTCCTCCGTGGATGGACCCCAGGCACGGAAGCTGTCAGGCGAAGAATTTGTGAAGATGGCCCCTGATCTCGCGGATGCGGTGTGCCGCGGCGGCCATTTCCCGCGCCGTCTCCAGATGAGCGATCATCGCGAGACGCTGGTGGTTGCCGCAGCCGTCAGTTCACGACGCGAAGGCGAGCAGGCCGCGGTGCTCGCGCTGTGCAGTCCGTCGGCGCCGGAAGCCACGCTCGATGCCCAGGTCCGCGCCGCCGCGATGGTGCCGGCGACCTGCGAGGCGCGGCTCGCCACCGATCGCGCAGAAGCCGACCGCCGCAACCTCACAAGCGTGCTTGATCTGGTGGCCGTGACCAACGCAGAGGAAAAATTCGGTGCCGCCGCGTTCGCTTTCTGCAATGCGGTTGCCGCGCAGTATGAATGCGACCGGGTCAGCCTCGGCTGGCATCATGCGGGCTATACCAAAATCGCCGCCATCAGCCGCCATGACCAGGTGGAACGGAAGATGGAAACGCCCCAGCACATCGAGACGGCGATGGACGAGTGCCTTGATCAGGACGAAGAGATCACGTTTCCTCCTCCCGCGGACGCCACGTTTGTCTCGCGGGATCACCAGCGCCTCTCCGATGAGGACAAGGGTGGTCACCTCCTCTCGGTTCCTCTGCATCAGGGCGGCAAAGCCGTCGCGGTGCTCGTCTGCGAGCGGGCCGCGCGGGCCTTCCTGCCGGTCGAGACACCCGGCATTCGACTCGCTTGCGAACAGGTGGCTCCGCGGCTGACGGCATTGCGCACGCGCGACCGCTGGGCCGGCGCCCGCTTCGTCGCATGGATGCGCGAGCGCGCCGCCGGTCTCGTCGGCCCTCGCCATACGCTGGCCAGGGTGTTTGCCATTTTTCTGACGGCACTGCTCGCCGTCCTGATCTTTTGGGACACCAGTTATCGCGTGGAGGGCAACTTCATTCTCCGCAGCGAAAAGGTCTCGAACCTCACCGCACCGATCGAAGGATATATCAAAGAGGTGCTCGTCAAAAGCGGTGAAAAAGTCACCGCCGGTCAGGTGCTGATGCGGCTCAACACTGACGCGCTCAAAGTCGAGGAAACCGCGGCCGTCGCCGAACTGGAGCGCTACACCCGCGAGGAGGAAAAATCGCGCGCCGCCAGCGCCGTCGCCGAGATGCAGATCGCCGGCACGCTTGCCCGTCAGGCCGCCGCCAAGCTGGAGATCGTGCGCTTCCGGCTCGCGCAGTCGGAGATAAAGAGCAGCATGGACGGCGTCATCCTTGAAGGCGACCACAAGGAGCGTGTGGATTCGCCGGTGAAGCAGGGCGACGCCCTGTACCGGATCGCTCAGTTGTCCGACTACAGCGTGGATATTCAGCTTGATGAACGCGACGCTCAGGAAGTCACTAACGGTGCCGAAGGGGAATGCGCCTTCCTCAGCCGGCCCGAAGATTCCCTGCCGCTGAAGGTGGACCTCGTGCTGCCGTCCGCCGTGGAGAAAGACGGCATTAGCGTCTTTGCCGCGCGCGCCCGAATTCAGACACCGGAAGCCGACTGGTGGCGCCCGGGATTGAGCGGCGTTGCCAAGATCAACGCGGGGAAGCGCAGCCTGCTGTGGATCATCACCCACCGGACGGTGGACTTTCTGCGGCTGAAACTGTGGTGGTGAAATTGATTGAATTGAGTAATCTCCGAACCATGACCGCCTTTGATTCCCTCCGCTCGCAGGTACTCGCGCTCCCCAAAGGAGAACGGTTCAAATTGATGTTCGATATTCAGGAATCCCTGCCGCCGCCCCCGATGCAGGACGAGGATGACGGCATGGGCGAGGCCATGAGGCGCTGGGAACAGGACAAGGACAATCCAGCCGACTGGCTCTCACATGAGGAATTTGTAGCTGCCGTGAGAAGTGGCCCGGCTGAATGAAGATCCGGTATAACAGACATGTGCCGCGTGATGTACAGGAAATTCGAGATCATTATGCTTCAGAAGCCGGAACCATCATCGCGGATGAGTTCTTCAAAGAACTGCTCGGCTTCCTCGCACAGGCCGCGGGCAATCCCCGGAGATTTCATCCTGACGTCAATGGCGCCCGCCGTGCAAATCTGGAACGCTTCCCCTATCACTTTTGTTACCTGATTCGGCAGGGATTTATCTATGTGCTCATCGTAAAGCATAACCGACGCCACCCCTCTTTCGGCCAGCAGCGCCGCTGATCCCGCCCATGTCCGACTCTCTTCCCACCTTTAGCGAATCCTGGCACCGCGTCGCGGCGCAGCGGCTGCGGCTGCGCCGGGGAGTGATAGTGCGGCGGCAGATGTTTCGCGGGGAGCGGTGGCATGTGATTGAGGACGACCTCGCGGGAAGATATTTCCGGGTTCGTCCGGATGCGTGGGAATTCATCATGAGGATGGATGCGGGGCTGACGGTGGAGGAGGCGTGGACGCAGTGTCTGGATCTCTTTCCGGAAACGGCGCCCGGACAGCAGGAGTGCGTGAATCTTCTGGGCCAGCTCTATCAGGCGAACCTGCTCCACTATGACGCGGGCGACGCCGGCGAACTCTTTCGCCGCCAGCAAAAGCGCCAGCACCGTGAACTGCGCGGGAAACTGCTCAACATCATGTTCCTCCGCATTCCGTTGCTGGACCCTGACCGGTTTCTGGTCCGGACCCTGCCGTGGATGGGATGGCTGATTTCCTGGACCGGCGTGCTGCTGTGGCTCGCTGTCGTTGGGATGGGAGGCAAGGTGGTGATGGACAACTGGACGGCGCTCATGGCGCAGGGGAAGTCGGTGCTCGCGCCCCAGAATCTCGGATGGTTTTACATCGCCCTCATTTTCTCAAAGCTGCTCCATGAACTGGGGCACGCCTACTTCTGCCGGAAGTTCGGCGGCGAAGTCCACACGCTGGGTGTGATGCTGCTCGTCTTCACTCCAGTGCCCTACGTGGACGTCACGTCGTCATGGTCGCTGCGCAGCCGGCGGCAGCGGATTCTCGTCGGTGCCGCGGGTATGATCGTGGAGGTTTTCCTTGCGGCCGTCTGCGCCATGCTCTGGGCCCGCACCAGCGCGGGCGGCATGAATTCCGTTTGCTATAATATCATGTTCATCACGTCGGTGAGCACGCTTCTGTTCAACCTGAATCCGCTGCTCCGTTTCGATGGATATTACATTCTCACCGATCTCATCGGAATGCCAAACCTTGCGCAGCGCGCAACCTTGCAGCTCAAGCATCTCTGGAAACGCCGGGTATGGGGCCTGAAAAAATCGCGCAGCCCCGCGACTAACGGGAGGGAGAGAACATGGCTGACAGTTTATGGCATCACCAGCGGGATCTATCGAGTCTTTGTTTTTGCGGCAGTGCTGCTGATCGTTGCGGACCAGTTTCTCATCCTCGGGCTCATCATGGCGGCGGCTTGCATCATCGGCTGGGTCATCGCACCGGCCATCCGGCTCATTCGTTATCTCGCGGCCGGCGCGGAACTGGATAAAAACCGGAAACGCGCAGTGTGGACGACCGTCTGCATCGCAGCAGGTGTTCTGGGCTTCCTCCAGTTTTTCCCATGGCCGCGGCACCTGGAGGCGAAAGGGATCGTCGAGGCCTCACACTTCACAGCACTCACAACGGAGGCTGCCGGCTATGTCAGTTCCGTGAACGGCCGGCCCGGAGTTCCCGTGAAGTCGGGCGAAGTGCTCGTAGTCCTGCGGAGCCCGGAACTCGCAGCACGCCTCCGCCAGGCCCATGCCGTGGAGGAGGAAATCGAGGCCCGGCTGCGCTATGCAAGAAACAAGGAGCCGTCGTCCATTCTTCCACTCGAAAGACGTCTCGGCGCCACACGCGAAAACATCGCGGAACTCGAAAATGACATCACTTCGCTGAACGTCACCGCGAAGCAGGACGGCGTGTGGAGTTTTCTCCATGCCGGCGCGATGGTGGGAATGTGGATTCCGCGCGGCACACCGCTGGGTCTCATCGTGGAGCCTGGCAGTTACCGGCTCACCGGCGTCGTTCCTCAGGCGGATGCCGGACCACTCTTCGACACGGCGCTCACGGAGATCGGTGTGCGCATCCCCGGCCAGGCCGGCACTGAAATCCCCGCGCCGTCCCTTGAGCGCAATCCCGGCGGACAAACGGTCCTGCCCTCGGCTTCGCTGGGTGCCAAAGGCGGCGGCGACATTCCGGTTCTGGCCAGCGATACCACCGGCCGGCGCGCCTCCGAGCCGTTCTATGTCGTCGAGGCCGCCCTCGCGCCGGGCAGCGGCGTTAAGCTTCTCCACGGTCAGAGCGGGGTCGTCCGCTTTCGTGCCGGCAGCGAGCCGCTGCTGCCAGGCTGGATCCGCAGCCTTCGCCAGTTGCTCCAGCGGCGCTATCAACTCTGAATTCATGAACTGCTGGCTCTTCAAATCCGAACCTGACGTCTTCTCATTCGCCGGCCTCAAGGCCCGCCCTGGCGGTCGCGAACCGTGGAGCGGCGTGCGGAATTATCAGGCACGCAATTACATGCGCGACACCATGCGCCCGGGCGATGCGGCGCTGTTCTATCACTCGAGCTGTCCCGAGCCCGGAATCGCCGGCGCGATGACCGTCGCCAGCGAGGCCTATCCCGATCCCACGCAGTTTCAGCCGGAGAGCGAATACTTTGATCCAAAAGCGACACCCGAAAAACCAATCTGGCAGCTTGTGGATGTGGCATGGGCCAAAGACTTCCGGCGCTTTGTGCCGCTGGAGACGCTGCGCACCGAGCCCGCTTTGGCCAACCTTGTCACTCTGCGCCGCGGCAACCGGCTTTCCATCACGCCGCTCACCGCCGCCGAATACCGCCGCATCTGTCAGCTCGGCGGCGCGAAGTGAGCAAAAATTCACGGCCCGCTTGTTGACGCCGCGCACGAAATCCGGCAAACCCTGACGCATGAAGTATTTTTACCTCACTGCTGAGGGAGTGACCGCCGGGCCCGAATCCCTCGAGACCCTGTGCACCATGATGAGCAGCGGCCCGGTGTCACTGGCCACCCTCGTAGTGCCGGCAGGAGGTGAAGACTGGACACCGCTCGCCCGGGTGCTGCGTTATTTCTACCAGGATACCGCCGGCGCGACCGCCGGTCCGGTGGCTTTCAGCGAACTGAACCGGCTTTGTCAGATTCACGCGATTCCCGCCGATGCATGGGTCGTCGAGGAAAGCGGTACCGGCTGGAAAGCCGCCGCCGCAGTGCTCGGAGCCGGCGGCGTCGCGCTTCCCGCCGCGGCACCCGCAGCACCAAGGGTCGTTCATGCCGCCAGCCGGCCACAGATTGCCACGACCGGGAATCCCTACGCTGCGCCCCACGCCGCAGCGGGACACCGGGTTGTGGTTCGTCGCCGGGCCTCAGGAGGCATTGGCAGGCCGCAGTATTTCGTCATTCTGGCTCTGCTCCTCGTCCTTTCGATCTTTGGGCCCGCCGCATACCTCCACTATAAACTGAAGGTCGGGGTCACCACCTGGGACGAATTGGATTCAGCGATTCTCCAATACCGCATTCTAGCGGTGGTGTGCATGCTCACTGCCCTTCTCGCGGTCACGGTCCTGGCAGTGTTTCGCATTCAAAATATCGGCTGGAATCGCTTCCTGACCCTCATTCTCCTCGCACCGGGTATCACCGCCATCACGGCAGTTCAGTTTCGTTTGGAAAATGGAGGAGTGATTGCGGCCATCGGAATCCTCGCGCTGGCCGCACTTGGCTTTCAGTGCGCCCTGCTGGCACTGCCCGCGGGATTCGCCCGGCACCGCCGGGTTGATGCAGCGGCGTGGATCATCTTTGCGCTGGAATTGCTCGTCGTCGCCGGATTTTTTACCCTGGCGAAAATCCAAGAGGACCGCCGCAAAGAACGGGAGAAGAACACGGTACCGGCTCCAGCAGCGGTATTCCTTCATCCGATCCGGTAAAATTCCGTGGATTTGCCGGTGGTTATACCGCTTGCATCCCTCCCGAAGCCGGAGCAAAGAGGCCGCGCGACTGCCTGCAAAACAGGTGGCAACGGCAGTTCACCATGAGAGTCCAAGTATTCGACGGTGAGTAAGATTCCGCTCCTGGACTCAGCCCGCGATCATCACAGCGGTCCTACAAGAAAACAGACAACGATAATGAATACGAAAATGTACGTGGGGAATCTCCCCTTCACCGCAACTGAAGCTGAACTGCGTGATCTCTTCAGCCAGTTTGGAACCGTGACTGACATCCATCTCCCGAACGATCGCGACAGCGGCCGTCCCCGCGGATTTGCGTTTGTCACGATGGATAGCGACACTGCCATGAATGCCGCCATTGCAGAATGGAACGGCAAAGAGTGGAACGGCCGTCCTCTGGTAATCAACGAAGCCCGCCCGCGTGAGGAACGTCCTTCCTTCGGCGGTGGCGGTGGTGGTGGTGGCGGCCGCGGCGGTTACGCCGGCGGTGGCGGCGGTGGCGGCAAAGTCGGCTACGGTGGTGATCGCCGTGCCGGTGGCGGCGGTGGCGGCGGTGGCTAAGGTGGCTTCAGCCGCGGCGGCATAGTCGGCGGCGGCGGCGGT
>JANNVM010000618.1:0-2936 GCA_031414455.1 Verrucomicrobiota bacterium | reverse complement strand
TAACCAATGCCGATCCTGACATTCTCCCGGCCCTGCCGGATGCCCCGCTGCTTGTTCCCGGACTCGGCGCGCAGGGCGGCGACGTGAATGCGCTGCGGGGCAGCGGACGCACCGCGCCGGTGCTGATCAATGTTTCACGCGGGGTATTGTTTCCTGCAGCGGGCGAAACGGTCGCGGGCGCCGCAGCGAAATGGCAGGAAGTCATTGCGACGGCATTGGGATCTTCCTGACATGGCGCGTTAGGGGACGAATCCTTCCAGCCGCCACCTGGCGTTCACGAACTGAGATCCTCAACAGACCCGCATCGGCGTGGATTTCGCCGGACCGGTCTGGTCGCAAAAACTCGGACGGTTCAGGCTGCCAGAGGCCCTGGTGGCACAAAAGACAACCCCGCGCACCTTTCGGTAACGCGGGGCTGATATTCCCCCCCAAGAATATGGTGAGAGAATAGTGAAAATGAAGGTGTCGTGCAAGATATTTTTTAACCTTCGGTTAAAAAACGTCGGTCGAGCCGCCGGCAGGTTGATGTCCCCGCCTGCTTTCTTGACCTTGGTAACAGCCGCATCAACGTCGCCCATGAATTGGGTCACCGTCATCTGGTCGGTTTCGGCTGGAGCCAGTCTCACGCTGGGAATGTTGCATCTGCTGATCTGGTTTAAGAGCCGGGCCGCGGGGGCACACCTCGCTTTTGCCTGCGCGGCAGTCGCGGTGACGGGCGTTGCTTTCTGCGAGATGCAGTTGATGCAGGCTGCCAGCCCGGCGGATTTTGCGCGGAATCTCCGCTGGGCTCACGGTCCGTTCCTGGTGTTGACGCTGGGTCTCGTCTGCTTTGTCGGACTTTACTTCAGGACCGGGCGGGCATGGCTGGGCTGGGCGGCTGCCGGTGCGAGGCTCCTTGCCACAGCGGTCAACTTTTCTGTCCCGGTGAGTCTCCATTATCGCGAGATCCTGGCACTGGAGACGGTCGAATTCCTTGGTCAGCCGGTATCAGTGGTCGCGAGCGGAATCCTGAATCCTCTGCGCTGGCTGGGAGCGTTGAGTTCACTGCTCCTTGTCCTCTACGTCCTGGACGCGTCGATCCGGCTCTGGCGGAGGGGCGGGCCGGTCAACCGCCGCCGGGCCATGGTGATCGGCGGCGCTATCGTGGGTTTCGTGGTGGTTGCGACGGCGCACGTCCTTTTGGTCAACGCAAGAGTGATCCCGGGGCCCTACTTTGTCAGTTTTCCCTTTCTCGGCATTGTTGCCGTGATGGCTTATGAATTGAGTCAGGATGTGATCTCATCCGCCCGCCTCGCGAAGGAACTGCACGAGAACCAGCAGCAGATAACGCTGGCGGCGACGGCGGCGAATCTGGCGCTGTGGACGTGGGACATCGCCGGCAAACGCATCTGGGTGACCGCGGAAGGCCGCAGCCTGTATGGCATTTCCGCCGGCGGGGACGTCACTGAGGAGCGTTTCTTCACGGCCCTGCATCCCGAAGACCGGGAGCGGGTGCGCCTCGCCCTGCACCGTTCCCGCAATGGCGACGGTCCATTCACGGCGGACTATCGCATTCTGCTCCCGGACGGCATGCTCCGCTGGATCGCCTCTCAGGGCAGCACGGAACTGAACGGCAAAAAGCAGCCCGTGCTCATGCGGGGCATCTCCAGGGACATCACGGCGCGGAGGCAGGCGGAGGAACGGTCCTCGTTGATCGTGGAGGCCGCACCGAACGCGATGATTATGGTGGACGGGGCGGACCGCATCGTTCTGCTCAACCGGCAGGCTGAACTCACGTTTGGCTACTCCCGGGAGGAGTTGCTTGGCCAGCCAATTGAAGTCCTGATCCCGCAGCGCTTCAGCGCCGGGCATGTCGCCTTGTCCGGCGGCTTCATTACGAAACCGGACAGAAGGGTGATGGGTGCCGGCCGGGATCTTTTTGGCCGGCGCAAAGACGGCACCGAGGTGCCGGTAGAGGTCGGGCTCAATCCCCTCGACACGTCTGAGGGCAGGTTCGTCCTCGCCTCCATTATTGATATCACCGAGCGCCGGCGCGAAGAACAGGACGCGCTCGAACGGCAGACCCAACTGACCCACCTCTCCCGGGTCTCGGCTCTCGGCCAGTTGTCAGGCTCCCTCGCCCATGAACTGAACCAGCCCCTGGGCATCATCCTGAGCAATGCCCAGGCCGCGCAGCGCATGCTGGAGCAGGAGTCTCCGGACATCGCGGAACTGCGGGAGATTCTCGCCGACATCGTGAGTGAAGACCGCCGGGCCGGCGAGGTGATCAAACGGCTGCGCACGCTCCTGAAGCGCGGCGAAACCCGTCTCCTGCCGGTGTCCCTGAATGAAATCATCGAGGAAGTGCTGCGCCTGCTCCGCAGCGAACTGATCGGGCGCAGCGTGACCGTCCGGACGGAACTGGCCCCCGGGTTGCCCAACGTCACGGGAGACGAGGTGCAGCTTCAGCAGGTGCTGCTGAACATCATCAACAATGCCTGCGACGCCATGGTGGAAAACCCGCCGCCGGAACGGATCCTCCGGATCTCAACGGTCCGGCACGAGAACACCATCCGGGTCTCGCTGGCCGATCAGGGCTGCGGTCTCCCCGATGGAGATGCCGACAGGGTTTTCCAGCCGTTCGTCACCACGAAAAGTCACGGCATGGGCATCGGTCTTTCCATTTGCCGGACCATTGTCGCAGCCCATCATGGACGCCTCTGGGCCGAGCCCAATCCCGGCCCCGGCACCACGTTTCACCTCGAACTGCAAATCACCAGGACGCCGGCCTCATGAACGCTTCCAACAGCATGGTTTACATTCTCGATGACGAGCCCGGCATGGTTAGGGCCCTCACCCGGCTGCTGCGCACGGAAGGCTTTGAGGTGAAGGGATTCACCTCGCCCGTCGCCTTTCTCGATGCCTTCCGGGCGGGCCAGGGGGGCTGTCTCGTCCTC
>JANNVM010000617.1:0-4333 GCA_031414455.1 Verrucomicrobiota bacterium | reverse complement strand
GGGCTTCCAGCCCACCAGGTTCTGCGAGTGGGCTGGAAGCCCACTCCACGGGATGCACCGGCCCCTCCGGCACCCGCCTGTTGTCACGCCGCAGCTTCCTGCTGAAATCCGGCGGCGGTTTCGGCATGCTGGCACTGGCTTCCCTGCTGGGGCGTGACGGCTTGCTGGCATCCGCCGCGCTGGAAGGGAACCCGCTCGCTCCCCGCCACCCGCACTACCCACCAAAGGCAAAAAACGTCATCTTCCTGTTTATGTCAGGTGGTCCCAGCCATGTGGATTTGTTCGATCCCAAGCCGGACCTAATCAGACTCGCGGGACAGCCGATCCCGGAATCATTTGGCCAGTTCAAAACGCGCCGGAATGTGGCGAAGAACAAACTGATGCCGCCGCTGCGTCCGTTTCGTCCGCGCGGCCAGTGTGGCATGGAGGTTTCCGATTTTCTCCCTCACATTGCGGAGCATGTGGACGACATTTGCCTGCTCCGAGGCTGTCACGGCGACAGTGTCACTCATCCGGAATCGGTCTATATGATGAACACCGGCTCCATCCTGATGGGACGTGCGAGCCTCGGCGCATGGGCGGCCTACGGCCTGGGCACCGAAAATCAGAACCTGCCCGCTTTTGTCGTTCTGCCCGATCCCGCCGGCTGGCCGAAAGGCGGTGCCCCTGCATGGGGGAATGGTTATCTGCCGGCGGCCTATCAAGGCACGCTGCTGCGCGGCGGGACCTCGCCGGTGCTCGACCTGGAATCGCCGCCCGGCATTTCCCCCGCCCGGCAGCGCCGCACGCTCGACTTCATCAACAAACTCAATCGCGAAGCCCTCCGTCCTGACGACACGCATTCGGAACTCGCCGCGCGCATCAACGCCTACGAACTCGCGTTTCGCATGCAGAGCCACGCGCCGGAAGTCGTGGACATCTCGCGGGAAACTGACGCCACGCGCCGGCTCTACGGGCTCGACCAAAAAGTCACCGCGGAATTCGGCACCCGCTGCCTGCTCGCCCGCCGCCTTGTCGAATCCGGTGTTCGTTTTGTGCAACTCTACTGCGGCGACACCAATGGCTGGGACGGCCATTCAGGCATGGACGAAAACCACAGCCGGCTTTGTGCGCAGAGTGACCTCCCCGTCGCCGGCCTGCTCAAGGATTTGAAATCGCGTGGCCTTTTCGACAGCACGCTCGTCATCTGGGGCGGCGAATTCGGTCGCATGCCGATGAGCGAAGGCAGCGATGGCCGCGATCACAATCCCCACGGATTCTGCCTCTGGATGGCCGGTGCCGGCATCAAAGGAGGTCAGGTCATCGGCTCCACCGACGCCGTCGGCCTCCGCGCCGAAACCGAAAAATCCCACGTCCACGACATCCATGCTACCATCCTGCACCTGTTAGGCATGGACCACGAACGCCTCACTTTCCATCACGGCGGACGGGACCAGCGCCTTACCGATGTTGCCGGCCGGGTCATCGAACGGGCACTGGCCTGACGGATTTCCGGAAACCATCGAACGGGAGAACCGAATCCGATATGGATATTCGCGAGGCCACCGAAGAAGAACTGGGCTCCGCCTCGGCGCTCGCCCGGCGGGCTTTCGACATCGCTTTGGATTCCGGCGAACTGCGGATGAGCAGATGAAGGACGGGATCCGGTTCATCCCGATGCAGCGTCTGCCCGGACCCGTCTGTGAGGACTCGTGAAGCACCGAACGGCCGCGATGGGAGCACGCGTTCATCCGTTTGTATGCCGCCCGCGCGCCGCAGGCCTTTCCGCGGTGAAATACAATACTTGATCCCGCGTCTCCTCCGCGCACCATCCCGCCACCATGAAAACTCTTCCTGTTCTCCTCACTGCTATCCTTGCCTCCGGTTTCGCGCTTCGTGCTGAAGACCACAAACTCTCCGGCGAAAACACCACGATCAAATTTGTCGGCAGCAAAAAGGACGGGAAGCATGAGGGCACGTTCAAGAAACTCGACGGAACCCCGGCAGTTGATGCCGCGGACGTGACGAAGTCGAAACTCTCGGTGACGATCGATGTCGAGTCCATGACTACGGACGCGGAAAAGCTCACCGCGCATTTGAAGTCGCCTGACTTTTTTGATGCGAAGAAGAATCCGCAGGCGAAATTCGCCTCCACCGCCATCAAGGCCGGCGCGGAAAAGGACAGCTACACCGTCACCGGTGATCTGACGCTGCTCGGCAAAACGAAACCCGTGACCTTCACGGCGAAATCGGCCACGGCGGATGGCACCACGACAGTTTCCGGCCAGTGCGAGATCAAGCGGAGCGAGTGGGGCATGACTTATGGCAAGGACAAGGTGAACGATGAGGTGCAGTTGACCCTCGAAGTGAAACTGACAGCGAAGTAATCACCGGACCATGGACTCTCTGCCTCCATGGCCGCTGATCGAAGGGATGCTGCGTTCGTTGGTCCTGCCGGCCTTTGCCACTGCCGCGCTCGTGCTGGCGGCGGTATGCATCCTGACGAAATCGGTGTCCATCCGCATGGCGGGCGGTGCCGTTGCGCTCACCGCCGGGCTGGCACTGGGAAATCATTTTCGTGAGCTGCTCGAATGGTGGCCGCGGGACGAAGCCGGGCAGTTATTGCCGGCTCCGGCGCGGGGCTGGCCGGCCCTGCTGCCGGTGGCGGTGACGGCGGCGGGCGGAGGATTGCTCGCTGTGGCCCTGTCGTTGCGGATTCATCGCCTGGCCGGGGTCGCGCTGCGACTGCTCACGGCGGCAGGTTGTTCGTGGTGGCTCACGGAGGCGTTCGCGCCGCTGACGGAAGCGCGCACGTTCGTGCTGCTCTTTGCCGGCACGGCGCTGACATGGGAAGCGCTGCTCTTTGCCGCCGGGCGTATTCCCGGGTGTATTTCTCTTCTGGCCCTGACGATTCCGTGGGGCGGGGCCGCTGCTGCCGTGCTGATCTATTCTCATTCGGCGCGGTTTTCTGATCTCGCCGTGCTGATGACGGCAAGTGTGTGCGGCATTGGTTTGATCGCGGCACTGTGGAAGCTGGAACTCGCGCCGCTCTTTGCCGCACCGGCTGTCTTTTTGCCGGTGCTGCTGCTTGCGGGCGCGGCGAACACTTACAGCGAAGTGCCTGTTAGTTCTTTTGCGTGCGTGGCCTTTGCGCCCTGCGCGCTGTGGCTGCTTCTGTTGCCGCCGCTGCGGCGTTTGCCGGCAAGGGCTTTGCTGGCAGTCGCGGTCGTGGCCGTGACAATTCCCTGCATCGCGGGGGTTGTCATGGCAGCGCGGGTGGAGACGCTGGACTTCGATCAGTAAGGCCACTCCCCCAAAATCCCGCGGCACTGCTCCGTGATCACTTCGCCGGAATCTCCGGAGAGGGACGGGAGCGCAGCAGTTCCACGCTGTCAAAGAAACCGGGGCCGCCCAGCGCGGTCGGCGCGATACCGGTTAGAGTGAAGTCTCCGGCGTTTTTCCAGAGGTCTATGATTTCCCCGCGCCACTCGGCCGGAACCCGCGGGTTGAGTTCGGTGGCATTCCATTCGGAGGTGTTCTTGCCGGCGAAGAAACGGCGGCGCGGGTCGCGGGCACCGGGCCATTCGCCGGAGGCGGCGAGTTCGAGGAGGATGCCGGTGCCGGCAGTGCGCCACGCGAGCCGGAGATAGCGGAATTCGCCATCCTGCGCAGGCTTTTCCACGATGCGGAAGTTCCAGTCGGGGAGTTTGGCATTGAAGCGCTGGAGCGGTTGGATGCTGAGGCACAGCGCGCCGGAATATGGGCGCGAAGTGACAACGGAGGCGCGGCCCTCGCCGCGGTTCAGCAGCGCCGCGAAGTCAGATTCTTCGTCGAAAAGGACGCGGCGGGCGGGATCGGCCGGTTTGAGATTGCTCCGCAGCCAGGCGAGCAGGCTCGCCATATCCGGAGGTGTCAGGCTTTCGGCGAACGGAGGCATCATGGAGACCGCAGTGCGGCGGACGCCTTTCACGTCTTTGCGCAGCACGGTTTGCTCTGCGCCGCCGGGCAGGCGAAGTGTCAGGCTGGTGGGGCCGTCGTCGCCGATCAGGCCTGCCAGCGTGGCGCCGGCCTGCGTGTCCACAAGCGTCGTTTCAAATCCCGGGCGGATGCGGTCGTTCGGCAGCAGAAGGTGGCGCACGAGGGTTTCCTCTGCGACGCCGAGTTCGCCCAGGAGGTCCGGTCCGAAGTGCTGCCCTTCTTCGCCGATGCGGTGACATGCGGCGCAGGACTGCAGGTAGATTTCGTGGCCGCGTTTGGTGTCGCGTGGACCGGTTAGGGAGGCAGTGTAGGTGCGGAAGGTGGCATCGCTGACGGCGACCGGCGCGGGCAGGAGATTCGGCGGCGCGCCTTTGTC
>JANNVM010000616.1:0-2816 GCA_031414455.1 Verrucomicrobiota bacterium | reverse complement strand
GGGGACGGTCAGTGCCTTCGCCATCAACCGGGCGGACGGTCAGTTAAAACTGCTCAACACCGTCAGTTCCGGTGGTGCCGGGCCCACTTATGTCAGCGTCCATCCGTCCGGACGGTTCGTGCTGGTGGCCAATTATTTCGGTGGATCTGTCGCGGTACTCCCGATCCTGCCCGACGGCAGTCTGGGCGCTGCTACTGACATCAAAAAGGATGAGGGAAAAGTGGGGCCCGCCAAAGCCGTGAACGCCCCTCCGGGCAGCTTTGCCTTCAGCGGGCACGACCGCACCCACGCCCACATGATCCATGCCGATCCCGCGGGGCGTTTCGTGCTGCACGTGGATCTCGGCCTGGATCAAATCTTCGTGTGGAAGTTCGATGATCAGAAGGGTCTGCTGACACCTAACGATCCTCCCGCGGTTTCGTTGCCGCCGGGTGACGGGCCGCGGCATTTCCATTTTCACCCGAACGGGCGCTGGTTCTATTCCATTCAGGAGGAAGGCTCTAACATCGTTCTGTTTGACTACGATGCCGAAAAGGGACGGCTCGCCGCCCGGCAGACGATTTCCACTCTGCCGCCGGGGTTCGCCGGCAGCAATTTCTGCTCCGGCATCATGCTCTCCGCGGATGGCAGGTTCGTCTATGCCGGCAACCGCCTGCACGATACCATCGCGATTTTCGCCGTCGGCGGGAACGGCACCCTGACGTTGTTGGGTGAGGAATGGACCCGCGGAAATTATCCCCGCAGTTTCAACTTCGACCCCGCCGGCAGGTTTCTCTACTCCTGTAATCAGCGCGGCGACAACATCGCCGTCTTCCGCGTGGACAGCAAAACCGGTGCGCTGGCTTTCACCGGCCACTACACCCCGGTCGGAAATCCTTCGATCATCGTGTTCCTCGATCTCGCGAAGGCGGGATAACAGGAGAACAGCGCAGGCACTCCCTCCCGCTCCCGAACGCGGGCACGGCGAAACCGGGCGACCTCGCCCGGCACCAATCGGGTGCCAGCCGGGGTCCATCGGCAGGTTCAAATCTCAGCCCTGCATCGGAGTTGACACGGGAATATCATTATGATATCATCGCGATGTCACAACCACTACTGATATGGCCACCGCATCGTCACCGTCCACAGATCCTACCCGGGAGAACATCAGCACCGCGCGCAGCGGCTGGGGCTTGCTCCTGCTCAATTTGGCCCTCTTCTTCGGAGGCATCGCCCTGTTCGTCATCGGCATCGTCCAGGCGGCGCAGGAACATCGATTCTCATGGCTGATCCTCCTCGGCCCCCTGCTCTCCCTTCTCGGCTTGATTTCGCTTTTCGGCCATTTCACGCTCCAACCAAATGTGGCTCGCGTCATGATCCTCTTCGGCGATTACCACGGCACGATCCGAAAGAGCGGCTTCTTCTGGGCCAATCCTTTCTACGCCCGCAACCGGGGCCGCGTCGAACTTCCCGGGGCTTCGTGGAAGAATCCCCAGACCGGCAGGACGGAAACGCCGCATCGCACGCTCACTTCCAAAATCTCGCTGCGTACCCGCAACTTCATGAGCGAAAAAATCAAGGTAAACGAGAAGGGCGGTAACCCGATCGAGATTGCCGCGGTCGTCGTCTGGCGTGTCGTCGACACCGCGCGCGCCGCCTTTGATGTGGATGATTTCGAGAGCTATGTGCAGATCCAGAGTGAGTCTGCGCTTCGCCACATCGCCAGCCTCTACGGCTACGACCATTCGGAGCAAAATGAACCCACCCTGCGTGACAGCGCCGATGAAGTCGCCATGGCACTCCGGTCCGAACTGCAGACAAGACTGGAAAAAGCCGGCGTGACGGTGGATGAAGCGCGGCTGACTCACCTCGCCTACGCACCCGAGATCGCCCAGACCATGCTCCGCCGCCAGCAGGCGGAAGCCGTTATCGCCGCCCGGCAAAAAATCGTCCACGGTGCCGTGAGCATGGTCGAGATGGCCCTGCGCGAACTGTCGGACAAAGGCGTGGTCCACCTCGATGAAGAACGAAAGGCCTCCATGGTGAGCAACCTCCTGGTCGTCCTCTGTTCCGAGAGCCAGGCCACTCCGGTCGTCAACACCGGCACCCTCTATAACTAACCGGAATGGCGGCCCCGGAGCGCAAACCCTTCCTCCTGCGGATTCCTCCAGGGCTGTGGCAGGAGATCGAAAAGTGGGCCGCGGACGACCTTCGCAGCGTCAACGGCCAGATCGAGTTCATCCTCCGCCAGGCCGTCGCCCGGCGAAAGTCGCAGGCGAGCAAAGAACCTTGCGATCTGCCGGCAACCGGCCAGCCTTAACCCTACAAAGGACAATGAAGTCCACGGATTACGCAGATTTCCGCAGATCATCAGGCAGTTACTGTCATGGCCCCGTTCACCCGTTCGAGGAATCCCGCGCCAGTCATAACCATCCGATACGGCAGTCGTTACTTCAAAAAGCATCGCACTGCGGGCGAAGTTTTCCGTGGCGTGCGCCGGGGCCGCCCGCACCTTGCAGCACAGGGCTCACCAAGAGGTCTGGGCACTTGCGCCTCCAAACCGTCGCCGCACTTGCTCCACTGCGAACTCAGGGCCGGAGCTGCCAGTGAATCATAAGAAAGAACCGGCCGCCGGGCGGGTTGGTGAGATGCACGGTGATTTGCTCAGTGCCGTCGGCGCCGGCCACGGCCGAGACCGGCTCGATACTGGCCGGTGTCCATTGAGAGAGATCGCTGCTCCGCATGACGGTGGCGGTCACGTCGTCGGCCTCCAGCGCGTGACGATAGCTCAGGAACGCCGTATTATTCGACACGGTTACCGCGGGATCCCGGCCGGT
>JANNVM010000615.1:0-12630 GCA_031414455.1 Verrucomicrobiota bacterium | reverse complement strand
TTGGTATCTGGGACAGGATTTGCGACTTCGCTGGTGAATTGGTTTTATCTAATCGGTTGGTCTTTCTTGTTTCATGGCGGTGATCCTTTGGCTTCCCTGGGGGCAAACTGCGGGAACAGGCTGTCAGGCTCCACCGGGTCGTCCCCGAGCGAACGGCGGATGGCACCGATGAGAAGGGTGGCGGGAAAGGGCTTGCGCAGATAGACGGCGCAGCCCGAAGTGCGGGCACGTTCACGGACGTCAGCTTCATCATGCGCCGTGATGAGGGCCACCGGTGGCCGGTGCGCCTCACCGCGCACCTGCTGCTGGAGATCGAACCCCGACATGCCGCGAAGCTGAATGTCAGCGACGAGGAAATCGGTGTCACCGTGGGCCGGATCGTCCATGTAGGCCTCGGCGGAATAGTAGGTCTGCACGCCATAGCCCGCCGCACGCAGCACGCGCGCCAGCGCATGGCACATGCTCTCGTCGTCGTCCACGACTGCGATACTCCACGGTTGGTTTGGCATGGGCGCATCTTAGCGGGGAGCGCGCGGGGAATGATATTGGCCTTTGGGACAAGGACGTAGCGCGGGCATGGCGACAGCCTGCCCGTGTTTGCTTTCTCACGAGCCTGGGAAATTGTGCCGGACACTGAGCGACACCAGCGGCTCCACCGTGATGTTATCGGCCAGCGGGTAGCGTTTCGTACCCGGACAATAAACGGTGAGGCTGTCGAGTTTGAGATCTTCCAGATCGAAATAGCCCGCGGATTCCGGCTCCAGCAGCATCCTCGCCAGCGTCGTCTTCCCGCACTGCCGCGGCCCGATCAGCGCCACGATACGGCTGCGCTTCAGGGCAGTTTGGATGGCATCAAGAGTGGCCGGCCGGGAAACATGATCCCACGATACCATGAAAATCGAAACTACCCTGTTCAATTTTCATGGTGGAACTCCAACTTTCTTGTCCTGCCCTCGGACACCGGGCACTTTGCTTCACTCCAACTGCGCACGGTAGGATCGTCGTAAGGCCACGTAGCGCGGGCATGGCTTTGAGCCTGCCCGTGTTTGCTCTCCCCCGTGAATCGAAGCCAACACGGCGTGCCTCAAAGGCATCGCCACGCTACGGCTCTCACACGGCGGGATTCATCCCAGGCGGCCGGACCACTGCCCCGCGAAGCAAGGCCCCCGGCTTTGGCAGCGCGAACCTGCCGCCGGCTCCACGGCAACTCCCAAAACGTCAACGCTTTCTCCAATTACTGGTGTGGCCTGTGGTTCCTTGTGGTTCCTTTTTCTGCGGGCGCGGCGGGAGGGCAGGGCGCGCCTTCCGGTGCAGAATAGGCGTTGAGCGCGGGTGGCCTGTGTGCGAAACATGCCGTCATTATGAACACGATCACCGAATCCAAAGAGGTGGCCATCTGGCGGAGGGTCATCCGGCCCGGGACGGGCGGCTGGTCGCGTGCCGGGGCGGAGGCCATTCTCCAACTCGATTTCCAGGAGGACGATCATGAGCGCATGATAGCATTGCTGGAGCGCGCGAAGGACGGAGCACTGTCCGCCGCGGAAGCAGAGGAACTGGCGCACTACCGGCAGGTGGGCACGACACTGGAATTCATGCAATCGCGCGCGCGGCTTTCCCTGAAGGCGCTGCCGGCGAACTGATATGGCGCGTCCCGGCCGCGCTCTGTTGGCAAGCACGGTGCTCCGCGCGGGAGGGCAGTGCGAATACTGCCGCTTCGCGATGGCGGTGAGCCGCCTGCCTTTCCATTGCGACCACATCATCGCGGAGAAACACGGCGGCCCGACGGAGGATTCCAACCTCGCGTGGGCGTGCTTCCGCTGCAATATGAGCAAGGGTCCGAACATCGCGGGACTGGACCCGGTGAGCGGAAACGTGACGCGGCTGTATCACCCTCGGCAGGACGCCTGGGAGGAACATTTCGAGTGGAACGGGGCATGGCTTCGGGGCAAGACTGCCATCGGGCGGGCGACGATTGCGGTGCTGGAAATCAACGATGCGGATGTGGTCGCGCTGCGGGAGTCGCTGCTCGCGGAGGGCGGGGAGATGAATCCGCCTTTCCCGTGATGCATGGGAACAGCACGGCGCTTGGATTGGAGTTCTCCGCAGTCGTTGCCGAGGCGGAAACCAAGGTGGCCCGCGGGCGAAGGCCGGGCCGATAAGACGCATTTGCTAACCTGCCGGGTGACGAAGGCGGTTTGCTGCGCCCCTCCAGGACTTTGGGATTCATGGCGGGATGACCCGGGATCACGGGCCTGCTGTTAGGGAGTCATATAGGGAGACGTTGCGGTGTTGGCGTGCGCTCCACTCGACATTGGAATGTCGAGCTACTTTTGCGTCACTCCTCCCAACGCCGCCTTCAATCCCAACTCCTGCGCCATACTTCCGAGTTCCGCCGGGGAGCCGGCCTGCATTTTTTCCATGATGCTGGCGCGGTGGGCTTTGATGGTGCGCTCGGTGGTCTGCAAGTCGTCGGCCGTTTCCTTGTTCAGCTTGCCGGCGATGATGTGGATCAGGACTTCGGACTCGCGGGGAGTGAGCGAGACGAATCGCTGGCGAAGGTCGCGCTGGCGTTCGCGCCGCACGACCATTTTTTCATCGCGGGCCAGCGCACGCTGCACGGCGGCCATGAGCGCGTCCTTCTGCACCGGCTTGGTGAGAAAGTCTTCGGCACCGGATTTGATCGCGTGGACGGAAGTGGGGATGTCGCCGTGCCCGGTCAGGAAGATGACGGGCAGCGGATTGGAGGTCTGCGCGAGCGCGGCCTGGAGTTCGATGCCGCTCATGTCCGGCATCCGCAGGTCCACGAGCACACAGCCGCGGCTTTCGTCGCGGTGCTGCGCCAGAAATTCCGCCGCGGCGGTGAACTGCTTCACTTCATAGCCCACGACGGAAAGCAGCCGGGCCACCGCGCGGAGGAACGAGGAATCGTCGTCAATGATGAAGATGATGGGCATGAGGGGAGGGGAGGGGGGGAGGGGAGTGATCAGTGATCAGTGAACGCGTCGTGACTGATCACTGATAACTGATCACTCTCCCCTCCCCGCCACCCGCAGTGAGAACCGCGCGGTCGCTCCTCGCTCGGGATTATTGCTCAGCGAGATGCTGCCGCCGTGGGCTTCGATGATGGAGCGGCAGATGGCGAGGCCGAGGCCGAGGCCGCCGCGCTTGGAAGTGTGGAAGGGTTTGAAGATGGCGGAGAGATCGCCGGCGGGGATGCCGCTGCCGGCGTCCGACACGATGATCTCGATGGTGTCGTCGTCGCGGCGGGCGGCGCGGATGGTGAGGTGACGGTCGGCGAGCGGGATGAGGCTCATGGCGTCCATGCCGTTGACCATAAGATTCAGGAGCACCTGCTGGAGGTGGATGTGGTCGCCGGTGATGCGCGGCAGGCCAGGCTCGAGGTGGATGCCGATAGTGGTGTTCCGCGACGCGGCATCGCTGCCGATCATCTTCACGGTTTCGGTGATGAGCTGGTCCACCGGCAGCGGCTGCATTTCCAGTTCCCGCCGCCGGAGAAAGGCGCGCATCCCGTGGATGATGTCGCCGGCACGCATGTCGTCTTTGCGGATGTCGGCGAGAATGCTGCGCACTTCATCGAGGTCCGGCGACTCATTCTGCAAATGGAGTTCGGCGGCTTCGGTGTTGGCAAGAATGGCGCCCAGCGGCTGATTCAACTCATGGGCGAGCGAGCCGGAGATTTCGCCCAGCGTGGTGACGCGGGAGAGATGCGCCACTTCATTGCGCTGCTGCTGGAGTTCCAGCTTCTCTGCCATGCGGGCGTGGCGGAAACGCAGGAGCCACCATGTGAAACCGCCGCCGAAGCAGATGAGCAGCAGTCCGCCGGCCACGCGGAATCCGGTCGTCTGCCAAAAGAACGGCTGCACGGTGAAGGCCAGCGCCGCGCCGGTTTCATTCCACACGCCGTCGTTATTGGCGGCGCGGACGCGGAAGGTGTAGCCGCCGGGCGGCAGATCATAATACGTCGCCGTGCGCTGCGCGGCGGCGTCCTGCCACGCCGCGCTGCGTCCGCCCGGCGTGAGACTGATCTGGTAGCGCACCATTTCCTGCGCCGCGAAACTGAGCGCCGCGTAGCCAATCTCCAGCCTGCGGCTGCCGGGCGGAAACGCCACGTTGTCCGCAAACGGCGGATGCAGGACGGTCTGCACCTCTGCCGAGGCGGCATGGCCGCGCGAGCCGCCGTAGCCTTCTCCCGACGCGCCGAAATGGATCACGGACTGGATCTGCACGGGCGGCGGCAGGGTGTTGAGAGTCAGCGCGGCGGGGTCCGTCATGGCGACGCCCTTGCTCAGTGGAAACCAGAGACGGCCCTGCGAGTCGCGCGCGGCGGCCTGCTGGAAGGTGCTCGCGAATTCAAGTCCGGGGAGGCCGTCATCCATGCCAAAGAGTTGGAAGGCGGGACCGGGTGAGCCGTGCGCCATCCACGCGCGGAGTTCCGCGAGCGGCGCGCGGAGGACGCCGCGCGGAGTGGCCATCCAGAGGAATCCCGCGCCGTCGTCGGTGAAACTCCAAACGCCACGCAGTGAAAGCTCCGGCGGCAACGGGCGGTGGAGCAGCCGTCCGTCATTCCAAAGCCGGAGGCCGTGATTGAAGCCACCGATCCAGACGCCGCCGTCGGCATCTCCCAGCATGCCGGCAGCCGTGATGGGCGCGCCGCGGTCATCTTTCACCTCCGCGAAGCGCCCGCCCTCCAGTCGAAACAGCCCGTGCTCATAGGCAGCCCACACCGTGCCTGACTTGTCCTCTGCGAAGGCCGTGACACTGCCCGCCGGCAAGCCCTGCGCCGCACCAAAACCATGCACCGCATCATTTTCAAATACTGCGACCGCGGTGCCGCCCGCCATCCAGATCCGTCCGCGGGAGTCTGCGAAGAGCGTGCTCCCATCCGTGCCGGCCTCCTGCGGTGAAAGGTGCCGCGTGGCCTGACCGTGAATCATCCACACGCCATTGCCGAGCGTGCCGATCCAGAGCCGTCCGGTTTTTTCCACGAGCAGACTGCGGATGACACTGGCCATGCCGGCGAGCGGCGGCGGCAGCGGGAACGGGGTCACGCCCGCAGCATCCGCGCGCATCAGCGGGCGGCCATACTGCGCCATGAGCACCCCGCCGTCAGGATGCGCCGCCACCACAAAGCGCACTGGCTCCCTGCGGCCGGCGACATCCAGAAAGCTGCGAAAGACCCGCTGCTTGAATCGCATCAGCCCGCCCCGCGAGGTGCCCGCCCAAACATTGTGCTCGCGGTCCTCAAAGGTGAAATACACCGGGTCCACCGTCAGGCCATTCTGACTGGTCCAGTGCCGCACGGAACCGTCCGCGGGCCGCACGCGCCACAATCCGCGGGCCGAACTGATCCACACCTCGCCGCGGCTGTCTTCATGGATGCCGCTGGCGGGGCTTTTGAAATCCGGCAGCGCAGTGCGCGAGACCTCGACACCCTTGCGCATGCGGCGCAGTTCATGGCCGGTGAGAATCCACAGTCCGCCATCGCGCGCCGCACCACAGCCAGCGCTCTCCGCCGCGAGACCTGGCGGCACGGCCACCGTTTCCACCCAGCGCGTGCCGTCCCATTTTCCCACGAACCGGTGCTGCGCCACCCACCAGTTTCCAGCTTCATCCACCCCGCCGGCATAACGCTTCCCCATTTCCCCTGGAGGCGCCGGGAGGGCCTCAAACACGCCGCCCCGCGTCGCATACACACTGCCGTCCCATGCCGCTGCCAGCACTTCGCCATCCGCGCGCACGATGAGCGAGACGACCGCGTGATTCCAATCATTGTCAGGCGCGCCCGGCAGCGGCACCGCGGACCAGATGACGCCATCGCGCATCACCACGCCGTGCGACGTGCCCACCCACATCCGGCCACGGGAATCCAGACTCAGCGCGGTAATGGTGTCCACCGGGAGGGCCGGCGTATTGGCTTTATCGAAGACGGTGAACGCCACGCCATCCCAGCGGACCACGCCGCTGGAAGTGCCGAACCACAAATACCCGTCTGCATCCTGCACCATCGCCGTCGCGGAATTCTCCGGCAGTCCGTCCTCAGTTTCCCAGGTATCAATGAGGTAGTCGGGATCGGTGCGGAAAGTCGGCTGCGCCGCGCGCACACCGCCGGCCAGCAGCAGGGCCGCGACCGCAGGGAGCAGGAAGGAACGCATCACAGCTCCCTGTCAGACATTCCGACGCCCGCGGTCAAGTGGCAGATTGGGGGGAAGCAGCTTAGGGCTTCGCGACTGTTTCTTCTCCGCCGGGTTGGGTCATGCGATGTCCCGCGCCGACCGCGACGCCATCGGTATTCCCGCCACCTGACAAAACTTACCTGATCAGTGAAGATCATCTTTTACTGCGCTGGCCGGAATGCCAAAACCGGGGCGTCCTTCGCGGATGAGGCGCGAGAAGTCCGGTGCGTGGACTGCGGCTTTTGCCGCGGTGTTGACACGGGCGCGCTCACGAAGTTCCGCAAACGGGAGCCCGGCGGTGAGGATCTGGTTCCGGTCATAGAGCATTTCGTCGCCCTTGCCGTTCACCAGCATGCGCCAGTCCCACGGCATGCGCTCGCTCGTCGGATGCTGTGAACGGATGGCGGTGGTGCAGTTGGTGGTCACGGCATTGTACCAGCGCGGCTGATCGCGCAGTTCGTTAATCGTGGCGACATACTCCAGAAAACGTTCGCGGGCCTTTTCCGGCGTGGCCGTGGTGCGGTAAAGAAAGGATTCCTCCCCGGTGCGGTAGTTGGTTCGCAGGCGGATGACATCGCGTTCGTCGGCGACGATGTAAGTGAGTTCATACTGCCGGTAGATGCCGCCGATGGCGGAATAGGACTCACCCTCCTCCTTCCGCGTCTCGATGGAAAAACAGACCGGCAGCGCATCGGCGAACTGAAAGCTTGCTATCGGATGCGCCATGTACGGCGATCCCCAGTAGTTGATGAACAGATCCACGCCAGTGAGTTGTGAAAGCCGCACGGTGCGCGTTTCCCAGCGCGGGGTGTAGTCGGATTCGGTGCGGTAGTCACAGTTGCGGATGTTATGCAGCGTGACCTCATCGCCCTGGATCTCTGCGAAAGGGAGTTGCGCCACGTCAGGCTGCCATGCCCGGTCATTGCGCGGCTGCTGGGTCAGCCACCAAACGAGCACGAGCACAAACGCGAGGGCCGCCGCCGCGAGCTTTTTCCACACGCCGCGCGTCCGGAACACGGCCATAATCACCGCCGCGAGAAACATGAAAGCGATGAAGCTTTTCCAGAACGGGAAATCGAAGTGCAGCGCCCCGAACGCCCACAAAATCCCGCCGCCAGCCGCCAGCCACAGCAAGGACAGCAGAGCAATCCTGCCGCAATGGCGCCGGCCTCCATGGATCTTAAGTGAGGGGCTGTCGTTCATGATGAATGGATGGATTCGAGTCCTGGAGTTGTTATGGCGGCGGGATTGAAAGCGTTGCCACCGGGAGGCGTCCATCGGTATGCCACGGATCGCCACCACCATTGCGGCCCTCCAGTTCCTTGTGGAATCCATCAATCCAGCGGATGCCGGACAGGCGGTTGGCGGACGTCAGTTCGGCCAGGATGAAGTCGCGCCCGGCATCCACATCAGGGGAGATGCGGTGGGTGATTTGTTCGGTGGTGTGGCTGAGTTCGACCCCCACGTCCTGAGTGGCCCCGCCAATCCAAACGATCCGTTCTCCCTCCAGTCCGGTGGTCTTCCAGAGCCGCATGTGGTGCCGCTCCCGGGGACTGTGACCGATCGGTTTTTCGTAGGCCACATCCTCCTTCCTTCCGAACAGAAAGAGGTTGCTGACCGGGGCGATGATTTTCCATGACAGGGATCTAAGGTGAGTGGCAGGGGAAGGCGTTGTCATGGGGAAGAGATCAGCAGCCTCCTGACTGGAGCAGGTTCGCCGGCTCTGGTCAAGGAGGCGACATTCCGGGCGGAGGGCGTGGGACCGGTGGTGACAGGAACAGCGGTTTGTATTGGCTCAGCACACCCACGCTCAGGGAGTGGTCTTGCCCATGAGCAACGGAGCCACATGGTCGCGGATGAATGCCATCTTCACATTGTCGAAGTGGTGTCCCTTGTCGCCATCCTTCCGGAAATCATCGGAGTAGGGGATGGTGACGATCTTTTCGGCGTAGAGCTGGCGCGTCGCGGCGGAAGCGCCGGCAGGGAGGACAAATCCTTTGATGCCCGCGCCGGGGTCGTGGAACTTCCGGTCGGCACTTCCGGAAAACTTCATCATCGTCCCGACCATCTTATCGTGGGGGGAGGTGATGATATACAGTTTGTTTTTTACCCGTTTAAGGGCTTCGGTCATGTCATAGTCACGGCTGATGGACGTGCCGAGGAGGACCACCTGATCCACCGGCGCCGTTTCTGCCAGGACTTCCAGGGCGAAGATGGCTTCCGCCGTGCCGGCAGAGAAACCCAGCAGGTTCACCGGCGCGCCGGAGTGTGCTTTCTGATAGTTCCGGATGCTGTCGGCACCAGCCTCCGCCTTGGAGCGTTTG
The DNA here is from genome assembly GCA_031414455.1 of Verrucomicrobiota bacterium. Lineage (GTDB taxonomy): Bacteria > Verrucomicrobiota > Verrucomicrobiia > Verrucomicrobiales > V1-33 > V1-33. The sequence goes on along the minus strand of JANNVM010000615.1, from coordinate 4,112 downwards.
TAGGCTACACTCGCATCCTGATCCTTCATCAATCCTTTGCCGGTCTCCCACGCGACCAACTCGCCCGCTCCGCGGTATCCAGCCGCCAGCATGCCTTCCACGACCCCTCCGGCGTAGTTTGATTTTTTCGTGCCGCCACCGGCCCCATCGAAGTAGAAGACACAACCCCGCGTCAGCCGCTCCTTCCGGTCGGACCGGTAGTTGAGATCCCCGGCCGGTGTGGACGAGCACCCGGTCAACGAGCCTATCAACAGCAGCCCGAGAGCGAAGGTGACAAGGTGAGCGAAACGACGGCGATTAAGTGGTTGGTGATTCACAGGAGTGGATGGGATGGGGGGGAACTAACTGGCCGATGGGGCTTTTCGGTATCAAGGGGCAGCCACGGTCGTGAGACGCGCGGGGCCGGATTGGACGGAGGGCTTACGGATGCCAGTGAGGAGTTGGCGGCGCAAGAGGGAGCGACTGTGGAACTCGGCGCGACTGAAGACGGCTTTATAGACTTCGCAGTACGGATCCTTGGCAAGCATGGTGCCGAGGGCGCTATAGGTGCGGACGGGGCAGCCGGCGTGACAGATTGATAGAAAGCGGTACTGGAGGCAGTCTTCGTGCTCGACGAGATGTTTTGGCCGCTCCACGAATTCCCGCCGGGCCGGGCTGGTGCGCAGCATTTGCGTTAGATCCGGATCGCGGAAGACATTGCCGAAAAAAGTCTCAGGGTAGCTGGTCACCCAGCAGTCGCATTGCGCGACGGTGCCTTTGGAATCGATGGAGACGAACTGGTTGGAGCAGTTCTCTTTCCAAATGCAGGGCAGCCGCGCGGGAGCCCCCGTGAAGTGGTGGACGAGGGCGTCGAAGGGGCCGAGCGAAACACCGCTGGCGTGACCGCGCTCCATCCAGATGTCGAAGAGTCCGGCGAGAAATTGAGCGAGCGCGGTTTTATCGAGATCGAATTCGGCCTCGACCGCTTTGGCGGGTCCGCCCGGGAAGGGGGTGTTGACCTGGAAACTGGTGAGTCCGAGTTCCTCCGTGTAGTAGCGGTAAAAGGCGTCAGGGCCGGCGTCGAGGCTGCCCTGGTGCAGCACGGCGATAACACCAATGTGCAGCCCGGCGGCCCGCGCTTCACGAAGGCGCTGAGTCCAGATGGCGCTGTAGGCTTCGGCACCGCCTTTGAAGAGTTTGCGATGGTGATTCGGATAATCCATCGAAGTGCCGAGCGAGCCGCCGAACATGGTGCGCAGCACGTCGTCCCATGCAGGCGAATAGCTGATCAGGTTCGTTTGCAGATAGTGAGTGAAGTGCCGCCCGCGCGCGGCGGCGGCCTCGTCCATGATTTTGCCGGCTTCCACAAACCATGCCGGGCCCATGATCATGGCCTCGCCACCCTGCCAGTAAATCTCACATTCCTCGATGCCCTCGTGCTCAAGGTGCTCGAGGAGCCGGCTTGTCAGCAGCGGCACGAGGAGCAGCGGCAGACGGGGCGGCTCCTTGTGCTCGAAGCAGTAGGTGCAGGCCACACTACACTCCGCAGTGGGGAGGAGGATGACACTGAAGACGCGGTTATTCATGGGGAGTGAAGGCGGCTCAGTTTGCGGAACTGTCGAGGCTGGCGAGATCACGCTTCATCTCGCCGGCTGCGGCTTCAAGTGTGGCAAAGAGGTCTTTCACGCCAGCGCAGTCATACCCGGGGTCGGGCCATTTGAAATAACCGGCGCAAACCGGCTGCCAGCGACAGGTGGCGCACTCGGCTCCTTCATTGAGAAGGCGTGTAAGATGGGTTTCAACAAAGTCCGGATCATGAAGCGCGCGTCCGTCTGCGTCCCGCACCGAAAAGACGGCGGGATCCTGTTCGAGAAACGTCCAGAGCGTGCCTTCTCCCATGCCTCGAAAGACAGCGAACACCGAATGGAAGAACTCGATGGGAGATTCGACCATTGGATCGCGAAGATAGAACTGCGCCGCCTCATTCAGTTCCGCCAGAACTTCGGCGGAGGGCTGCCCGGGGAGCAGCCGCACCGGCAGTTGCAATGAGGCCGCAAGGCGCAGCGCTTTGAAGAATCCGGGCCTTGCCGGGATGGTGACGCGAACCTGGCGCACGATGCGGACATCCACGAGCCGGTAGAGCGCGGAGAAATCCGACGCGGGATCGTTGAGAACGACATCAAGCGGGATCGGCACCGTGCCCTGGGCCGCGAGTGCCCACACTTCCGGATCACCGATCAGTCCTTCGACTTGAAGTCCTTCAGCGCCGGGCAGAGGATCGCGCAGCCAGCGGGAGAATTCCCCGCTGGTCTGCACGATCACGATAAACGATCCGTCGCTGAATTCTTCCGCGAGAGAGGCAGTCAGGATCGCGATGGACGATACAGGCGCTTCCGGCGCGGGATGAAACGGGAAAGCCGCGGATTACCGGCGGTTGACCCATGCTCCGCCGCCGGCACGCCCGTTGATCCAACCACCACCGCCGCCGCCGCCATTGATCCAGGCACCGCCACCACCACCACCATTGACGAGAGTTGCATTTTCGACAGGCGGGCGCTCTCCGGGAGCGGCGAGCGCCCGTCAATCCAGCTTTCAATGATTCCCCGGCGGACTTTTCCGGACGACTTTTACCTGCCGGTTACAAAACCCCGCCGCGACAACATACAGACTTTACAGAGCGGGATCACAGTCGCCTCACCATGAAAACAAAACCCAATCCCACTCATGGCGGCGCACGGAGAATCCTGCATGCTGCCGCACTCCTCCTCGCCGCCGCGACTCCTGCCCCGGCGCAATTGCCGGACGGCTCCTCACTGGAAATGTCCCGGGGCGGCGGAGAAACCCTGACGAATCTTGATTTCACCGATCCGGCGAATCACGCGTGGATTGTGCAGACGTCCACCAACCTCACCGACTGGACAGAGACTGATGTCTGCAAGATTCACAATGGCCGCTACCGGATGGCCGTCGGCACAGGGGCCGCACCGCGCGCGCAGTTTTACCGGGCCGTCTATGATCCCGCGCGGCAGACGGTGTCGAGCACGGTGGTCACCGCGCTGCTCCTGCCTGCCGTGGCGGCGAATTATGCGAATCCCGTGCTGCCTCCCCGGTTTCTCCAGCAGCCGATCATCGGTCAGGATAATACGCCGCCGGACAATCGGGTGAGCAACGCGGGTGCCACGCTGGGCCGCGTGCTTTTCTACGATAAGCGGCTTTCCATCAATCACACCGTCGCCTGCGCCTCCTGTCACCAGCAGGCCCACGGATTCTCCGACCCGCAGCGCTTCAGCACCGGATTTTCCGGTGGTCTGACTGGCCGCAACTCGATGGGCCTGGCCAATGCACGGTGGTATCAGCGGCGCGCGTTCTTCTGGGACGAGCGGGCGGCGACCCTGGAAATCCAGGTGCTGCAGCCGATTCAGAACGCCGTGGAAATGGGGATGTCGCTCCCGCTGCTGGAGGCCCGGCTGGCGGCGGAGCCTTACTACCAAACGCTGTTCACGAGCGCGTTCGGCACGCCTCAGGTCACCTCCGACCGAATCGCCCGGGCGCTCGCGCAATTCGTGCGGTCCATCATTTCCACGCAGACGCAATACGATGCCGGCGTCCCGGTGAACTTCTCAAACTTTACCGCCCAGGAGAACCAGGGGCGGAATCTCTTCAACGGCGCGGGTGGCTGCGCGGCGTGTCACGGCACGGATAACTTCGTGCCCGGTCCGGCGATCTTTAACAATGGACTGGAGAATCCTTACACTGACAAAGGGGTTGGCGAAATTACCGGCCGGACCCAGGACGAGGGGTTCTTCAAAGTGCCGTCGCTGCGCAACATCGCCCTCACCGGGCCCTACATGCACGATGGACGGTTCGCGACGCTGGATGCCGTCATTGAACACTACAACTCCGGCGTGGTGAATCATCCGAACCTTTCCCCGCAGCTCCGCAACCCGCCCGGCAGCCCCAATGCCGGTCAGCCCCGCCGCCTCAACCTGTCTGCTGCGCAGAAGGCCGCGCTCGCGGCTTTCCTCCGCACCCTGACAGATACAAGCCTTGCCGCCGACCCGAAGTTTTCGGATCCATTTAACTACGGGAACTGAAAGTGGCGCGGGGGTGCCGCCCCCACCGGTGAAGGGGGG
>JANNVM010000614.1:0-4177 GCA_031414455.1 Verrucomicrobiota bacterium | reverse complement strand
CCGCTTCAAGTCGCTGGGTGACTTCGATGCCGCCATGCTGGCGCTCGCCGGCCCTGACTGGATGGAGGAACGCCCGGCGCTCATCAAAGCCGATGACGGCGACAAAGTCCTCGCCTTCCGCCGCGGCCGCCGCGTCTTCGTGTTCAACTTCCACCCTGGCCGCTCCTACAAGGGTTACGGCTTCTCCGTTCCCGCGGGAGCCTACCGTCTCACCCTGAGCACCGACGATCCGCGCTTCGACGGCTGGGACCGGGTGTCCGCCGCAGAACCCTATCCAACCATGGAATCCGGCGGCCGGTTCTGGCTGAATACCTACCTGCCCGCACGCACGGGCCTCGTGTTCGAAGCGGTTTAACGATCAGGCGCGCCGCCTCACAACTGGCTCCCAATGAACTTCAGCAGCTCCGCCCGGCCGGCCCCGGTCTCCGAGGAGCAGGTGAAGATCCGCGGTTTCTCCGCCGTCACTTCCTGGAGGGCGGCCTCGAAGGCGGCAACGTTTCGCGCCGTGGCGGCGGGCTTGTTTTTGTCGGTCTTAGTGAAGACCAGCACATACGGCACCCCGCATTCCGCCAGCCAGCCGATGAATTCCAGATCAATCCGCTGTGGTTCCAGTCGTGAATCAATCAGCACGAAGACGCGGCTGATGGCCGGCCGGCCGGTGAGGTATCCGGTGATGAGGTCTGTGAATTTCTCCCGCGTGCCCTTCGGCAGCTTCACATAGCCGTAGCCCGGCAGGTCCACGATGCGCCAGGCTTTGTTGATCGTAAAAAAGTTGATGAGCTGCGTGTGGCCCGGCCGTGAGGAGATCCGGGCCAGAGCCTTGCGTCCGACGAGCATGTTGATCAGTGAAGACTTTCCGACATTGGACCGGCCAATGAAGGGAAACTCCGGCAGCCCCTGCGGCGGGCACACGGAGATGTCAGCGGCACTGGTGTCAAAATCGGCAAAGCGGATGATCATGGAGGGAAAGATTGGGATGCGATGGCCGGGGAAGGGAAGTGCCGCGCTGACCACCGGCATCCGGCAGGTGTCTCCATCCGCCTCGCACCCGCAAAGTCCAGGCCGTTCCGCGTGCCGTGGCCATTGCGCCCCGGCGCGGCGTGTCTCAGAATCGCGGCATTATGATGTTCGTTTGGTCCAAACTCAGCGCCGCGAAATGGGAAGATGCATGGGAAGAGCGCTTCCACGGACCGCTGCGCACAGGCCTCGCCATCACGCGGCTGCCGGGCGGCAAAACGATTCGCGTGGAAATGTATTGTGAGCGCCGCACCGATGCGGCGAAGATCGAAAAAGAGTTCGGCGGCTCGGTTCGCACACTGAAGCAGCAGAACTGGGCGGCAAAATCCGCGGAGAGTCTCCAGCCGGTGATGATCCGCAGCACGCTCATCGTGACGCACAGTGCGGAGGTTGCTGACAAAATGCGGGCGGCGCATCCGGGCCGTCGCGTCATGTGTATCCCTGGTGAGATGGCCTTCGGCACCGGTGATCATGCCACCACATCCACTTGCCTGAGACTGCTGGCAGACTATGCGGCCGGGAAGCGGCGGGCCGGGTCCGCATGGAGTCTGCTCGATCTCGGCTGCGGCACCGGCATTCTCGCCATCGCCGCCGCGATGCTCGGCGCGCATCCAGTGGACGGTTTCGATTACGATCCCGCCGCCGTGCGTGTCGCCAACAAAAACGCGAAACTCAACGGCACGCGGCGCCTCCGGTTCACCCGGGACGACGTCACGACATGGCATCCCGCGCAGCAGTACGATGTCGTGGCTGCCAATATCTTCTTCGATGTCCTGACGATGTCCTTCGAGCGCATCGCCGGCGCCGCCAAACCGGGAGGCATGGTCATCGTCTCCGGGATTCTTCACACGCACGCCGCCGACTGCCTCGCCGCCGGCAGGAAGGCCGGACTCAAATTCGACAAACCGATCCGCAAAGGAAAGTGGGTCACCGCCGTGGGACGCAAGCCTCACGCCTGAAGACGCGGCCGCCGGTGATTTGCCGTTTCGGCAGTGGCGGAACCGGCGCAGGCATGACTCATGCCCGATTCCGCTGACTTCTTTTCTCTCCTCGAACGCTCGCTCCAGGATGGCTCCTTTCGCAAGGCTACCCTCAGCCGTCCGGGGAAAACTGCGCCCGTGGGGCTGCGCAATATTTTCCTGCGCCCGGTCGAGTTGCGCGGTGCGAACATGGTCTCATGGACTTACCGCCACGCCACGCGGGACGAAGTAAAGAACCTGACGTCTGGCGAAACTCTCACGCGTCTCCGCGAACTGAGTGGCCCGATGTTCCGCAATTCCGACGTCTTCACCGCCGACGCCGAAGCCACCCTTACCCACAACCGCCGCGGCGAGCCTGCGGTCTTTATCCGCAAAGCCTCACAACTCGCCTCCGCCGCTGCTGACGGGCAACACGACCGCACGCGGCAGCGCATGATCGCCAGCACTTCGGAATGGCTGCACGCCCTCGGCCTCACTTCTCCGCACGGCGACGTGCTGCCGTCCGGGCAGGCAAAGTGGCGGCAGATTAACAAGTTTCTCGAAACCATCGGCACGCTCGTTCGCTCCGCCGCGCTGCCGCCCGATGCCCACATCGCCGACATGGGCTGCGGCAAGGGATACCTCACCTTCGCACTCTATGAATACCTCACGGCGCATCTCGGGATGACGCCACACATCACCGGCGTAGAGCAGCGCCCGGAACTCGTGGAGTTCTGCAATGGTGTGGCGCAACGCGCCGGGTTCACCGGCCTAACCTTTACCGCCGGCGGCATCGCCGGCTGGCAGCCGGAGCGACTCGATATGCTCATCGCCCTCCATGCCTGCGACACGGCCACCGACGAAGCGATCGCCACCGGCATTCGGGCCGGCGCTTCCGTCATCGTGGTAGCGCCCTGCTGTCATAAACAAATCCGTCAGGAAATGTCCGCCCGCAACGAACTGGCTCCGCTCCTGCAGCACGGCATTCTGGCGGAACGTCAGGCGGAAATCCTCACCGATGGCATCCGCGCGCTTCTCCTCGAATCCCGCGGCTACCGCACCAGCGTCTTTGAGTTCATCTCACCTGAACATACCGCCAAGAACATCATGATCACCGCGGTAAAGCGCGGCCACCCGTCAGCGGACGCCCTGCGCCAGGTCGCCGCCCTCAAGGAATCCTTCGGCATCCGCGAACACCGGCTCGAAGCGCTGCTGGCGTGAGGCCTGCACCGCAAATCCCCGGCGCCGCCTCCCGGTTTCCTCCTGCGAATAGGCCTCGATTAACTGCACCTCCGCCAGCTATCCCATGACACGAATCAGCAATACTGGATCGGTTTCGCAGGACTCGACTATCCGATTGTACTGTTCGACGATGGACTGAAGGGTGATTTTGCATTCTCCAGCCCGGAACAGACTCCTTTCGTAAACGTTGGCCATCAAAAACTGTGCCGCATCAAGCACATCGATGCGGTCGGCCCATTCCGTGTCTTTGAGAAGATAGGCTGCGCCAGCAACGCCATCCCCCAGCGTCACAATGAGGGGCCGCAAACCGGCCTTGAGGTTCGCCACGGCCTTTCGCATCAGGACTTCGGACGGGTGGGTCGTTACGTGAATCGCTACACCATGAATGTCAAAGTCTGCATTCCGGTTCGTGGAGTGGTCCGCTACGGAGGCCCCGTGGTGCTCCACAGCGCCTTCCCCCAGTACTAATTCCAACTTCGCCCCGACCAGGTGCTGCAGCATCGCCCCTACATGATTTGTGCCCCCCGCCTCCCGCTGTATGTCGCCCGCTTGCCGGAAGAGGTCGGCGAGGTTCGCCTTAACTGACTTGCCGGTATCGAATGTGAATTTCGGACCAGTGCTGGCAAAATGCCGCTGCACTTTCCCAATCCACCATTGCTCAGCCGAACTCAGATCTAGCTTTTGTTTCTTGTGGAGTGCATTGAGCAGCGAGAGGTAGGCTTTCATCAAACCGAGGCTGCCGCGACTCGTTCTCCCTCCTTCCTCCGCAAGAATTTTAGTGATGCCGTATTCCGCTAAAATCTTTTGTACTGCCGCTTTCCCCAATCCAGCCACTTGGCCTCCTTCCACAGTTCGGAGCGCTTCGCTTTCGAGCGGTAGGCCGTGCTCTTTTGCCGTGCGGGTCACGGTGAGGCCTACACAGAGCCCTCCTTTCTTGAGAAACTTGGGGTGTTCCTTCG
>JANNVM010000613.1:0-1800 GCA_031414455.1 Verrucomicrobiota bacterium | reverse complement strand
ACCGCTGCCTCCCGGGGCCGCCGGATGCGCAAGGCGCGCCGCGGCTTTGGTGCAGCAATCGGAACTCGCCGTGCCCGGCCGCCGGGAGCACATCTTCGTCTGCGACTCGCCCTGGTTGTTCCAGTTGTTTAAGCCAACGGCGGGCGGGTTCGCTTACTCGGTTCTCCTGACAGACCATGTGTTCGTTGCCTCCGCGGACTTCTCCGCCGATGTTTCCCGAAGCCGGGAACCGGAGTTCAACTCGCGGTCGTTCTCATCGGTGATGGCTCATGAAATCACCCACGGTCTGATTCGACACCGCCTCGGATTGATCCAGGGCATCCGCATGCCCGATTGGGTGGACGAGGGTTACGCCGACTACGTGGCGAAGGAGAGCAGCTTCCCGGAGACGGAAGGACTCCGCCGCTTCGCGTCCGGCGAGGAGCATCCCTCACCGTCCTGGCGCTACTTCAAGTATCGCGAGATGGTGCGCTATCTCGCGGAAAGCCAACGCCTCGCGTTCGCGCAAATCGTGGCGCGCGCCAATGACTCTGCGGGCGTGGAGGCGGAGGCGCGGCAAGCAGTTCAAACCCACAAGCTCCAATAAGTATTCGACTCATCACACTGCTCTCGCTCGTCGATGCGGAAGGTGCCGTCGGCTTCCATGAGGGAGAGTGAACATATTACAGTTACTTCAGGGCCTCCAGCAGCCGTGCCCGATGCCCTGCTGGAAGGTTGGCGCTGTGGATGGCTTCGCGGGCGAAGGGACGGTCGGCGGCGGGGAGCGCTTCCAACATCCGGGCGGCCCGGGCGTCGGGAAACCAGGCGATGCTTCTGGCCATCTCCTTAAAAGCAGTGGTGCGGCGTTCGCCGGCGGGTAAATTCACGACCCATGCGGTGGCGGCGACAGGCTGCATGGACATCCACGTGTTCAGCACGGTGGACGTGGCTTGCTGCTGATGTTCTGCGGGCATCCCGGGAAGCCATTCCATGGCGCTGGCCGGGGAGTGGCCGTTTCCCGGGTAAAACTTCTCCCTCTTTTAGTGAGAAGCTGATTTAATCACGGTGTACGGTGTCCACTCTTTAGCAGCGGATGGCCCCGCATTTTCCGGTTCACCCGGCGACATTCGGCGAGGGACTTGGCCGTGGTTACTCCGCCGCGTTCCCGAAGGCAAGGCCGGCAAGGTCCGGGGCATTCTCCCGCATCCCCCGGATGAACAACTCCCGCAGTGCGGGGCTAACGTCGCCGAGGTCGTCGGCGAGACCGCGGGCCACGGTGAAATTCGTCTTCGGCTCGTCAATCATCCATACGTCAAGCTGCTCTCGGAAGGCGACCCAGGCTGGATCGTCCGATGCCGCCAATGCTTCATCTATGCCTTTCAGCACTGGCGACATCTCGCGCATATCCAGCCATGGAGAGGGATGGGGGGCGTTGATGTCCGTGGCATGGACGATACCCGCGAGAGCTTCGTCTTCCGGATTCTGTTCCATAATGGCCAGCAGCTCGTCACGGTAGTCGTGCGCATTGGGACCGATCCGTCCGATTTCTGCGATCGCGATCGGACGCGCCATGGGGTTCTCCATCGCTTTGATCAATTCCGGGACGGTGAGCGTTTCATCGCCCTTGCGGGCAGCGAGGGCGTCCGCTTCCGCTTTCCATTTCACCAGGGAAGCCTCCTCGTCGCCGGCGAGCTGGAATTTGATAAGCGCCTCGATGACCTCTGAATTCGCGCGCGGCTTTGACCTCATTTCCGTCAGAAACGCCGCGAGCCGCCCGCTCTGTGTGCCCACGGCTTCCGCCGGAAATTCCAGCAACTGCGA